>JBEKZS010000030.1:0-34511 GCA_049509635.1 Roseiarcus sp. | reverse complement strand
CGCTTCCTCGGCGCCAAGGGCGACCCCTATTCCAGCGTCGGCCTGGATCGCGACGGCCGCGCCGGCATCGACTGGGGCGTCTATGGCGTGCCCGAGACTTTCATCGTCAAGGGCGACGGCACGATCGCCTACAAGTTCGTCGGGCCGATGACCGAGCAGGCGCTGGCGGAGGTGGTGGCGCCGGAAATCCGCAAGGCGATGAACTGACGCGGCGCCGCGCGGCGGCAGCTCAGTTGACGCTGCGCTTCACATGCGGGCTGTCGAGCGAGAACGCGGGGATCGCGACGTCGAACGCCCTGCCGGCGTCGTCGACCATGCGGTAGGTCCCGACCATGATCCCGCTCGGCGTCCGCAGCGGGCAACCCGAGGTGTAGCTGAATTCCTCGCCCGGCCTCAGCAACGGCTGCTCGCCGACGACGCCGGGCCCGCGCACCTCTTCCAGATGGCCGTTGGCGTCGGTGATCCGCCAGTAGCGGTGGGTGAGCTGCACGGCGCGGTCGCCGACATTGGCGATTTCGATCGTATAGGACCAGAAATAGCGGCCCTCGTCGGGCTCGGATTGATCCTCCAGATAGGTGGGCCAGACGGTGACTTTGATTTTGTTGCTGACAGCCGTGTACATTGGGCCATTCTAGCAAGGCGCGCGGAGCCGTCGAGTCCCTTCGGGTTCCGCCTCGCCGGAGGGCCGCGATGACCGACGAGATCGTGACCGGCGCGATCGCCCTGCTCGAGCGGCTCGTCGCGTTCGACAGCCAGAGCGACAAGACCAATCTGCCGCTGGTCGCCTTCATCGAGGATTACCTGCGCGCCCAGGGCGCGTCGTTCCTGCGCGCGCCCAACGCGGCGGGCGACAAGGCGGCGCTGCTGGCGACGATCGGGCCGATGGTCGAGGGCGGAATCGTCCTGTCGGGCCATACCGACGTGGTGCCGGTCGCCGGCCAGGCCTGGACCAGCGATCCCTTCGCGCTGCGCGCGGCCGACGGGCGCCTCCATGCGCGCGGCGCCTGCGACATGAAGGGATTCGACGCGATCGCGCTCGCGATGATCCCGTTCTTCAAGGCGGCCGGGCTGCGGCGGCCGATCCAGATCCTCTTGAGCTACGACGAGGAGACGGGCTGCGAGGGCTCGCTCGACGTCATCGGCCGGTTCGGCGCGGATCTGCCGCGCCCCGGCGCCGTGATCGTCGGCGAGCCGACGATGATGGAGGTCGCCGACGCGCACAAGAGCATCGCGACCTTCCGGACCGTCGTCGCCGGCCACGAGGCCCATTCGGCCAAGCCGGCGCTCGGCGCCAACGCGATCGCCGCCGCCTGCGAAATCGTCAATGAAATCTATCGCCTCGGCCGCGCTTACGAGGCGCCCGAGCGGCTCGATTCGCGTTTCGACCCGCCCTATTCGACGCTCCACGTCGGCACGATCCACGGCGGCGCCGCGCGCAACATCCTGGCGCGCGAATGCGCGTTCCACTGGGAGTTCCGCGGCCTGCCGGGCGCCGCGACGATGGCGCCGCTGCGCGACGTCGAGGCCTTCGTCGACGCGGTCGCGCTGCCGCGGCTGCGGCGCTTCGTCGCCGACCCGACGATCGAGACGCTCGTCGAGGTCGACGTGCCCGGGCTCATCGCCGAGCCCGGCTCGCCCGCGCGCACCCTCGCCTGCCGGCTCGCGCGCTCCAATGGCGCCCATGCGGTGTCCTACGCCACCGAAGCGGGGCAGTTCCAGCGCGCCGGCCTGTCGACCGTGGTCTGCGGGCCCGGCTCGATCGACCAGGCGCACAAGGCCGACGAATTCGTCGCGATTTCCCAGATCGAGGCCTGCGTCGGCTTCATGAAGCGGCTGGCTGCCGAACTGGCGGCCTGATCGGGGGCCGGCGGGCGGCGCGCCCGGGGTCGCCGGGGGACGGCGCGACCGGCGGCGCAAATGTCGCTTGCCCAAAGTCCCAAAGTGGGCCAGATTCCGCGCTGGCATCAAGACCATCCCAACAAGGGCGCTTCGCGCCGCATGGCCGGTCCCGTCACCCGGGTCATGCGAGACTCGGCCGGTCGCATTCGGCCGCGCCAGCCCTTCGAATGGTCCGCGCGTGGCGGCGTCCAGGCAAGGCATAGATATGGCTCGCGGCTGCCTCTTGGCCGCTTCGAAGAGGGTAGTAGTGGCGGACGGACAGGACGAGGCGAAGGCTCACGACACGAAGCGCGCGATGCGGGTCGTCCTGCAGGCGCGCGCCAGCTACAGCGACGGGGCGATCTCGACGCAATGCACGGTCAATGAACTCTCCGACGTCGGGGCGCGCATCAACATTGCGACTTCGTTCTCGCTGCCCGAGACGTTCGACATCAGCATCCCCCAGCGCAACCTGACGCGTCGCGCCAGGCTGCTGTGGCGAACCGGCAACCAGGCGGGCCTCGAATTCATCGAGAGCGACGGTGCGGCGCTGTCGCCGTTCGCCCATGACCCGACCGCCCGGATCAAGGCGCTCGAGGCGGAAAACGCCAGGCTGAAGGCGCAGATCGGCGTGCTGATGCTGCAGGTGCAGCGTCTCACCGAGGTTTGAGGACGCGCCTTTTCAGCCGCGCCGGTTCGTCTCCATCGATTCGACGAACCGCCGGAACAGATAGTGGCTGTCGCGCGGCCCGGGCGAGGCTTCCGGATGGTGCTGCACGGAAAAGGCCGGGCGGTCGGTCAGCGCGATGCCGCAGTTCGAGCCGTCGAACAGCGAGACATGGGTTTCCTCGGTGTTGGCGGGCAGGCTTTCGCGGTCGATCGCGAAACCGTGGTTCATCGAGACGATCTCGACCTTGTCGGTCGTGAAGTCCTTCACCGGATGATTGGCGCCGTGGTGGCCCTGCTTCATCTTGACCGTCCGGGCGCCGACCGCCAGGCCCAGCATCTGATGGCCGAGGCAGATGCCGAAGATCGGCATGCGCGCGGCGAGCAGGCCCTGGATCGCCGGCACGGCGTAGCGGCCGGTCTCGGCGGGATCGCCCGGGCCGTTGGACAGGAACACGCCGTCGGGCCGCAGGCCGAGGATTTCGTCGGCCGAGGCGGTCGCCGGCACGACGGTCACCGCGCAGCCGGAATCGCTGAGCAGGCGGAGGATGTTGCGCTTGACGCCATAGTCGACCGCGACGACCCGGAATTTGGCCTCGGCGCGGCGGCCGTAGCCGCGGCCGAGGGTCCAGCTGGTTTCGTCCCAGTCGTAGCGCTGGGTCGAGGTCACGCCGGGCACCAGATCCATGCCGTCGATGCCGGGCCAGGCGGCGGCCTCGGCCGCCAGGGCGGCGCGGTCGAATCGCCCGTCGGGATGGTGGGCGATGACCGCGTTGGGCATGCCGCGCTCGCGGATCAGGGTGGCGAGCGCGCGGGTGTCGAGCCCGCAGAGGCCGATGATTCCGCGCGCCTTCAGCCAATCGTCGAGCCGCCGGGTCGCGCGGAAGTTCGAGGGGTCGGTGACCTCGGCGCGCAGGACGATTCCGCGCGCGCCCGCCGAGGCCGCCAGATTGACTGTCTCGATGTCCTCCTCGTTGGTCCCGACATTGCCGACATGCGGGAAGGTGAAGGTGATGATCTGGCCGGCATAGGAGGGATCGGTCAGAATCTCTTCATAGCCGGTCATCGCGGTGTTGAAGCAGACCTCGCCCGCGGCCGCGCCGGTCGCGCCGAATCCGACGCCCTCGAGGATCGCGCCGTCCGCCAGGACGAGCAGCGCGGTCGCGCGCGGCGCGATCCAGCCGCCCGCCTCGCTATCGCCTTGAACCGGAATCACGCTCATTCTAGGGTCGCCGCGCAAACCAAAGCCCCGGTGCTTAGGCGCGCGCCGGGCGCCGCGTCAAGCCGCGCCGGCCGGCGGCGCACGACCAAGGTCTGAAACCATGCGCGAAGTCGTCGTCGAACGGATGAAGGACGCGATGAAGGCGGGCGACAAGGTCCGCGTCGGCGCGCTGCGGCTGATCATGGCCGCGCTGAAGGATCGCGAGATCGAAATGCGCGGCAAGGGCACGACTTTGAGCCGGTCCGACGAGCTCGCCGTGCTTTCCAAGATGGTGAAGTCGCGCCAGGAATCGCTCGCCATCTATCAGCAGGCCGGACGCGCCGAACTCGCCGAGCAGGAGCGCGCCGAAATCGCCGTCATCAACGAATTCCTGCCGAGCCAGATGGACGATTCCGCGGTCGAGGCGGCGGCGCTCGCCGCGATCGCCGCGACCGGCGCTTCGAGCGTCAAGGACATGGGCAAGGTCGTGGCCGCGCTCAAGGAGGCCCATCCCGGCCGGATGGACTTCGCCAAGGCGAGCGCCATCGTCAAGGCCCTGCTGACCGCCTGAAACGGAAAACGCCCCCTCGCGGTCACGCGAGGAGGCGTCGTTTCGGAAGGCGCCGTCAGTCCGGCTTGGGCGCGTCGGGTTGGACGGCGGGCGCGGCGACCGCCGGCGGCGGCGCCCCCTTGTCGGCGGGCGCGGCCGGATCGGCGGGCGGAATCGCCGCCGCCTTCTTGACCCCGTGCAGCAGATCGACCGCGGCGATCAGCTGCTTGTCGTTCTTCGCATCGGGCGGCACATAGGCCTGCGATCCCGTCTTCTCGTCGTCGCCGTTCTTCAGGTGGCCCCGCAGCGAAGCCTCGCCCTTGGTGTCGTCCTTGCCCTTCAGGTCGTCCGGCACGTCCTCGAGGATCTCGACGTCCGGCTCGATGCCCTTGGCCTGGATCGACCGGCCCGACGGCGTGTAGTAGCGCGCGGTCGTCAGCCGGAGCGCGCCGTTCTGGCCGAGCGGGATGATCGTCTGGACGGAGCCCTTGCCGAACGAGCGGGTGCCGATCAGCGTGGCGCGCTTGTGATCCTGCAGGGCGCCGGACACGATTTCCGACGCCGAGGCCGAACCGCCGTTGATCAGCACGACGACCGGCTTGCCGTGCGACAGATCGCCGCCCGCGCGCGCGTTGTAGCGCTGCGTCTCGTCGGCGTTGCGCCCGCGGGTGGAGACGATCTCGCCGCGGTCGAGGAAGGCGTTGACGACCTCGATCGACTGGTCGAGCAGGCCGCCCGGATTGTTGCGCAGATCGAGAATGTAGCCCTTGAGCTTGTCGCCGGGACCGTCCTTCTGGAACTTGTCCATCGCGCTCTTGAGGCCGTCGTAGGTCTGCTCGTTGAACTGGGTGATCCTGATGTAGCCGAGGTCGTCGCCCTCCACATGCGAGCGGACCGACTGGATCTTGATGACGTCGCGGACGATCTTGATTTCCTTCACGTCCTTCTTGGGCCCGCGCACGACCTTGAGGCTGACCGCCGTGTTGATCGCGCCGCGCATCTTGTCGACCGCCTGGTTGAGCGTCAGGCCCTGGACCGTCTCGCCGTCGATGTCGGTGATGATGTCGCCCGAAAGGATGCCGGCCTTGGCGGCGGGGGTGTCGTCGATCGGGGTGACGACCTTGATGGCGCCGTCCTCCTCGGTGACCTCGATGCCGAGGCCGCCGAATTCGCCCTTCGTCTGGACCTGCATGTCGCGGAAGCTCTTGGCGTCCATGTAGCTCGAATGGGGATCGAGCGAGGACAGCATGCCGTTGATCGCCGCCTCGACGAGCTTGCCCTCGTCGGGCTTCTCGACGTAATCGGTGCGGATCTTCTCGAAGACGTCGCCGAACAGGTTGAGCTGACGATAGGTGTCGGCGGCCGCGGCCCGCGCGCCGCTGCTGACGAGGAACGCCGATTGCGGCCCCAATGAAACCGCCGCCGCGCCAATCGCCGCGCCGAGAACCAGATATGAAACCTTGCGCATCATCCGCGTGCCTTTTCGATGTCTGTCTTCGCCCACCACGGCCCCGGATCGATCGCCGCTCCGTCTTTTCGCAGTTCGATATAAAGAATGGGTTGCGCGGCGCCAATAGCCGCCGCGGCCGCCGTCCGCGCCGAACCATCGCCCATCAGGGCGATCGGTTCGCCCGCGAGGACGAACTGACCGACCCCGACATTGATTCGGTCCATGCCTGCCAATACCAGATAATAGCCACCGCTGGCGTTAATGATCAAGAGTTGCCCGTAGGTCCGGTAGGGGCCCGAGAACGCGATCCAGCCGTCGATCGGCGAGGCGACGGTCGCCGCCGCCGGGGTCGCGATCGACACGCCCTTCTCCAGGCCGCCGTATCCGTCGGGGGCGCCGAAGGTCTTGACGATGGCGCCGGCGACCGGCAGCGGGATCTGGCCGCGCGCGTCGGCGAATGCGAGCGCCGGCCGCAGGCGGGCGGGGTCCTTGCGTCCAGCCGCCGCGGCGCGGGTCATGACGTCGGCCGCCGCCGCCTCGTCGGCGGCGCGCGCCGCCGCGGCCGCCGCCTTGGCCGGGCCGACCTCCGCTTCCATGCGCGCGATCAACTCTTTGAGATTGGCGGCCTGGCGCGCGAGTTCGGCGGCGCGGTCCTTCTGGGCGCCGAGCGCCTGTTCGGCGTCGGCGAGCGAATTCTGGCGCGCGACGATCAGCCCGGTGAGCCGCTCCTTGTCCTTGGCGAGGCCCTGGACGCGCTGGGCGAGCGTCTCGGTCTCGGCCGCGATCGACCGGCGCAGCCCCGCCAGTTCGTCGAGATCCTCGGCGAGCGCCAGCGTTTCCGCCTTGAGGTCGGGCAGCACCGAGCCGAGCAGCATCGCCGCCCGGATCGCCTCGGTCATGTCGTGCGGCCGCACGAGAATGGCGGGCGGCGGGCGCCTGCCCATGCGCTGGAGCACCGCCAGGACGTCGGCGATCACGCCGCGCCGGCTCTCGAGCGACCGGCGCAGCGCGGATTCGCTCCCGTTGAGGGTCGTCAGCCTGCTGTTCGCCGCCTCGATCTGGCGCTCGGCCTCCTGCACCCTCGCCGTGACTTCGATCAGCGCGGTGTTGAGCCGGGCGCGATCGGCGCGGATCGATTCGATGTCGGCCTCGATGCGCCGGCGCTGCTCGTCCGAGGCGCGCATCGTGTCCTCGACGCCGCGCAATTGCATTTCCTGCAGCGACTTGTCGTCGCCCCCGGCCCCCGGCGCGGCGGGATCGGCCAAGGCGGCGGGAAACAGCGGCGCGGGATCGCCCAGCAGCGCGAGCAGCAGCAGCCCTGCCGCCCCCGGCGCGCTCCGCTTCGACCGCGCGCGAATCTCCAGCCTGTTCATCGGGCGATTCTACCGCCCGTGCCCGCGCGGAGAAAGCGCCATTCACGCGCGATGGTAGGGATGTCCGGCGAGGATGGCGAGCGAACGATAGAGCTGCTCGGCCGCCATCGCGCGCACCAGCTGGTGCGGCCAGGTCATCGCGCCGAACGCCAGGATCAGCTGCGCCCTTTCGCGCAGCGACGGATCGAGCCCGTCCGGGCCGCCGATGACCAGTCCATAGGCGGGCGTGGCGCAATCGCGCGCCGCGCCGATGTCGCGCGCCCATTCGAGGCTCGACAGCGCCGCGCCGCGTTCGTCGAGCAGGGCGAGCCGCGCGCCTTTCGGCAGGCCGGCGAGGATGAGCCGAGCCTCCTCGGCCTTGCGGTCCTCCGGGCGGCGGGCGCGGCCTTCCTCGACCTCGCGCAGGTCGACGCCGGTAAAGCCGGTCGCGCGCGACAGTTCGGCCAGCCGCTTGAAATAGCGGTCGAACAGCTCTCGCTCGGGGCCGGCCTTGAGACGGCCGACGCCGATCAGCAGCAGGCGCAAGGCGCAAAGCTCGCGGGCGCCGGGGTCAGACCAGCCTCAACTGCCGCTTTTCGCCCGGCCGGTCGGCGCCCCACATTTTCTCGAGATTGTAGAACCGGCGCACGTCGGGCTTGAAAATATGGATGATCGCGTCGTGGGCGTCGAGCAGGACCCAGTCGCAATGGGGCAGGCCCTCGGTGCGCGGGGCCGAAAAGCCCGCCGCCTTGCACGCCTTGATGACCCGCTCGGCGATCGCGCGGACATGGACGCTGGAGCGGCCGGTCGCCACGATCATCAGGTCGGCGAGGGTCGTCTTGCCGCGCAGGTCGACCGAAACGATGTCCTCGGCCTTGGCGTCTTCCAGGCTGGTCAGCACGGCTTGCGCGAGTTCGCCGGGATCCCTCGCGATCCGAGGAGCCGCCGGGGCAAGCGGCCGATCCGCCGCTTCGTCATGAGGCGAGAATGTCAGTTTCGGTACCCTCCTTGCGGGCGCCGAACCGCCGGCCTCCCCGCCGCGAACATGATCCTTTCGCGCCGGCTTTTCAACCGGCCGCGCCGGCGCGGGGCGTCGATATTCGCGCGTTGAGTCAACGCGCCGATCCGAAGCCGCGGATCGCGGTCGAGGAGGCGTTCGAGCGCGGCCCGTGGAGGAAGATGAACGCCGGCGGGCGGCGGCCGGCAAATCCCGCGGCGTCGCGCTCCATCACCCGGAACCGGCCGAGCGCGAGCCCGCCGCGGCTGTTGAGCGCGGCGAGCGTCGCGCCCGGGCGGTCGACGACCGCGATCGGCACGAGCCGGGCGATGTCGCGCCAGCGCCGCCAGCGGTGGAACTGGCTGAGATTGTCGGCGCCCATGATCCAGACGAAGCGGACGCCCGGCGCGCGGCGGACCAGCCAGGCGATCGAATCGTGGGTGAAGCGGGCGCCGATCTCCGCCTCGAAGCCGGTGACGGCGATCCTCGGATCGCGGGCGAGCGCCCGCGCCGCCGCCATCCGCGCCTCCAGCGTCGGCAATCCGCGGGTCGCCTTCAGCGGATTGCCCGGCGTCACCATCCACCACAGCCGGTCGAGCCCGAGCCGACCGAGCGCGAGCCGGGAGACCAGCAGGTGGCCGTCGTGCGGCGGGTTGAACGAGCCGCCCATCAGGCCGATGCGCTGGCCCGGCGTCCAGTGCGGCAAGCGAATGGTCATGCGCGCGCGGCCCCGTCGCGGCGGCGGTCGGCCAAACCATCGCCGCCGCCCGCGCGCCGCCGCCGCCGCGCCGACCGCGTCCCAGTTCCGCTCGCCACGCTTCCCCCCTGGCCCGCCGCACGGGATTGGTCGGTCCTCGCTAGCCCGGGACTTGCGCGGAACCAGGACCGCGAGCCGATCCAGGCCGCCCGGCGCGCCCGAGTCGACCCGAACCGGCGTCGCCCAGCGCTTCGAAGTCGCGTTTCCAGCGCGCCCGCAGATCGGCGGGCCGGCAGCCGTGGCGTTCGTCTAGGAATTCGGCGGCGACGATGCGATCCATCCGAAAGTGCCGAAACGCCGCGCGAACCTCGCACCAGGCCGCGACCAGGCGAACGTTCTCGGTATAGCCGATGATCGCGGGCCAGATTTTGCGCCGGCTTTCCGCGCCGCTGTCGTCGCGATAGCGGATGGCGATTTTCCGGCCGGTGCGAATCCACAGCCGGGTCTTGCCGACATCCATGCCGTCGGCCGCGATCCCGAAGCCTGGCGGCGCGCCGACGGCCGGATCGACGACCAGCGGCCGCAGTCGCTCGGGCACGACGGCGGCGATCTTGGCGATCAGATCGCGCGCGGCGGCCGCGATTCCCGGGTCGCCCTTGTCGGCGACCCATTGCGCGCCGAGCGCGGCGGCCTCGAGCTCATCGGCGGTCAGCATCAGCGGCGGCATGTCGAAGCCGCGATCGAGCACATAGCCCAAACCCGCCTCGCCCCGGATCGGCACGCGCTGTCCGATGAGGTCGGCGACGTCCCGGTAGACCGACCGATTCGACACTTCGAGTTCCCCGGCCAGCGCAGCGGCGGTGACCGGCCGCGTCGATCGCCGCATGATCTGGATGATCTGGAACAGACGGTCGGCCCTGCGCATCGCCGCTCTCCTGCTGACACCATGCTGGCAACAGCGGGCGATTACAACCCCGCCCGGGCCCGCTGCGGCCCGTCCATGCAGGGAGCAAACCAATGAACCTCGTCTCCGTTCGCATCATCGCCGCCGACGTCAGGCGCATGGCGCGCTTCTACGAGCGGATCAGCCGCCTGCCGGCGACGATCTACGGCGACGACTTCGCCGAACTCGCGACCCCCTCCTGCACGCTGGCGATCGGCAGCGCCCGCACCATGGCCGAGCTGGCGCGCCCGGCCGACAACCACACCGCGATCATCGAATTCCGCGTTGCAGATGTCGACGCGGAATTCGAAACTCTGCGCGGGATGCTCGGGCCGGCGATCGTCCAGCCGCCGACGACAATGCCGTGGGGAAACCGCTCGCTGCTGTTTCGCGATCCCGACGGCAATCTGGTCAACTTGTTTGCGCCGGTCACGACCGAGGCGATCAGGAAGTTCGACCAATAGCGATCGTCGCCGGCCTGCGCCGGATCGCGTTCCGGTGGTCGACCGGCGTATTTCGGGCGGCGCCTTAAGCGAAACATCACCTCGATTGCGCAATTCCCCCGCGCCGCGGGCGTAGCGGTCCATCCTCGCGAATCGGCGCTCGCCGACATCGAAGGAATGCCGATGCCGCCAGTCTTGCCGGGACAGCGCCATCTCGCGGAGGCGGCGGATGAGGCGCGCGGCCTCCACGCGCCGGTCGCGTGCGTCGCCTCGGCCTGGTCCGAGGCGTATCCGTTTGGCGCTCCGAACCATTCGCTGGCGAGCTACCTTTTGCCAGAATACTTCAAAGACTGAAGGAGCCCTGACCCATGGCGATTCCGCAGAGCCTTTTTCACGCCGTGGCGGGTCGGACGGCGGTCGCGGCGCGCGGCTCGTGACGGCGCGACGCGGCGCCCGGAAGGTCGCGATCGCGCTCGTTCTCGCCCTCGGCCTCACCGGCTGCGGCAAGAGCCAGAGCTTCCACTACAAGCTGACGCTCGAGGTCGACAAGCAGGACGGCGGGGTCGCGAGCGGGTCGAGCGTCAGCGAAATCGGCTGCCATGAATCCGCGCTCGTGAAGGCCGTGTTTCCGGAGAGCGGCGGCGTTTCCGGCTGGATGACGGGCGAGGCGGTCTATGTCGACCTCGGCCCCGGGCGGCCGCCGCTCGTCGCGCTGCAGGCGACGGATCTCCATCGCGACAAAAAGGACGAATTGTGGCGCGGCTACTATGGCGGCCCTCGGCTCGACCTGCTCTCGCAGCTGTTCGGTCAGGGTCGGTCGGACAGCATCTGCGCCATGGTGGAGAAGCTGGCTGCGGCGCAAGGCCCGCGCGAGCTTCCGCGCGAGCGCCTCCCCGATCTCGTGACCTTCGGCGACGTGAACGATCCCAGGAGCGTGATCGAGGTCGATCCCCACGATCTCGGCGCGACCCTCGGCGGCAACGTGCTTCTGCGCAAGGCGACGATCGAGATCACCCGGGAGCCGGTGACGGAGACGATCGTCCAACGCCTGCCGTGGGTGAAGACGATGGATCCCTATCGCGACAAGTCCGAGGCCGGTCGAAATCCCGTCTACAGGAAAATCTCCCCGTGGGACTTCAAGAGATAATTGCTCATGAGCACGCTGACGCGCGCTCCAACTTCGCTTCCGAGGCGGCCGAGACCCGCGCTCGAGAGACCGCCGAGACCGGCGCCCCCCGCCCTGACCGACAGGAATCACCGATGGCCGGCGAACCGACGAACGCCCGCAAATCCTTCGGCGACATCGCGCCGCAGCCGGCCGAGATCAGGCGCCCGGTCCGGGCCATCGAATTGTCGGTAAAACTGAAACATGAGAATTATCTTCCGTTATTCCAAAAAATCGGCTATGGTTTCACCATTCGCCCTCCGAGCCAGGAGCCGCCATGACCGACCAAGCCGTCCCCGCGCCGCCGCCCGCGCCGGCGCGATCAAGCGGCGCGCCGCCGCGCGGAGCCGGGCGGCGGCGGGCCTGGACCCCCGCGCGGCTTCCTTTTGCCTGCAACCCTCTGATTCCCCTCGATCGGGCGAGAAATGAATTTCCGAATATTTCCACGCCGAGAGGATTTGTCGGGCGATGCGGCCGGCCCCGATGCTGACTTGGGTCGTCATTCCCGGACTGCCTCGCCGAAGATGCGCGCCAGGCCGCGCGAGGGGGGCGACGGGATGAGCTATCGACGGGAGGGACGCGAACGCGAACGCCCGACGCCGCGGAGCCACGCCGCCGTCGCGCCGCCGAGTCAGGGCGATTGCTGCGCAATCGCCCGAGGCCAAGAGGCCGCTGCTCCGCTCCGCTCCGGCCCTCCCGGCGATCGCAAGCGATCGCCTCGGGGCGACTGCGCGCCGTCGGCGCGGCCTGTCGGCGACCGTGACCTTTTGGTCCGTAGCGCGGCCCTCGGGGGCTGCGCCGCGCACCAAAAGGTCACGGTTGCAAACGGCCGGGGCCGGGCGCACGGGTCAAGGTTCGCGGAGCGCCTCCTGGCGCGCAGCGACCGGCGCAGCCGGCTCGACCTCGAGGCGCGCGTCCGGCCCTGGCAGCGCCGACGCCGGCTCGGCGCGCTGCGCGGCAGATCCGTTGGTCCATACATCGGACGCTGCTCAGTGCACGGCCGCGTACATGATCTTCTGTTCGGTCGCCTCGTCGATGCTCATTTCCTCGATGATCTTGCCCTGGCGGGCGACCAGCACCCGGTCGGACAGCGCCATGATTTCGGGCAGATAGGACGATATCACCGCGACCGCGAAGCCGTCGTCGGCCAGGCGGTTGATCAGCTGATGGATTTCGACGATGGCGCCGACGTCGACGCCGCGCGTCGGCTCGTCGAAAATCACCAGCTTCGGCTTCTGCACCAGCGATTTGGCGATCACGACCTTCTG
Organism: Roseiarcus sp.; assembly: GCA_049509635.1. GTDB lineage: Bacteria > Pseudomonadota > Alphaproteobacteria > Rhizobiales > Beijerinckiaceae > Roseiarcus. Next base: position 21,901 of record JBEKZS010000030.1, on the reverse strand, counting down.
CTGGTTGCCGCCCGACAGTTCGATGATCCGCGCATTGGCGTCGATCGCCCGGATCGACAGGGCTTCGATCCAGATCCCGGCGAGCGCGCGGGCCTGCGCGACCGAGACCAGCTTCAGCGGATTGACCCCCGTCGCCTCGTCGCCGATCTGGATGTTGCCGGCGATCGACATCGTCTCGAAGAACCCCTCGAGCTTGCGGTCCTCGGTCACGTAGACGATGCCGTCGCGGACGCCCTGCCGGGGCACGCGATAGCGCGCCGGCTTGCCGTCGAGCCGGACCTCGCCGCCATGGAACAGGTCGCGCTTGAACACGCCGGCGACGACCTTCATCATCTCGGTCCGGCCAGCGCCGACGAGGCCGAAAATGCCGGTGATCTGCCCGGCATAGATCGAGAACGAGGTGTTGCGCACCATGCTCCCGCTCGACAGATTCTGGACGCTCAGCACCTTGCGGCCGTACGGGCGCGGCGCACGTTGGGCCGCGCCGTGCAGGGTCTGACTGAGGCTGCGGCCGACCATCGCCTGGACGAGACGCTCGCGATCGAATTCGCCGGCGGGGCCGGTGACGACGCGTTCGCCGTCGCGCAGCACCGTGATCCGGTCCGCCAGCAGCAACGCTTCCTCCAGCGCGTGGCTGATGAAGATCACCGCGACGCCCTGCTTGACCAGCCGGCGCACCAGACCGAAGAAATGGTTCTTTTCCTCCGGCGTGAGCGAAGCGGTCGGCTCGTCGAAGATGATGATTCGCGCCTTGTGATGGACCGCGCGCGCGATTTCGACCATCTGCTTGTGGGCCGCGCCGAGCGACGACACCTGGGCGGTCGGGTTGACCTGGAAATTCATCCCCGCCAGGAACTGCTGCGCCTGATTGTAGAGGCCGCGCAGCCGGTTGAACAGCCGCTCGTCGCCCAGATAGATGTTCTGGGCGACCGTCATCGACGGCACCAGATTGGTCTCCTGGAACACCATCGCGATGCCGAGGGCGAGGGCCTGCGAGGGGGCGGACAGCGTCAGCGGCTTGCCGTCGAACAGCATCTCGCCCGAGGTCAGCCGATGGACGCCCGCGAAGGCCTTGGTCAGGGTCGATTTTCCCGCGCCGTTCTCGCCGACGATCGCGTGGATCTCGCCCGGCTCGAGCGTGAAGTCGATGTTCTTGATCGCGGGCACGCCGCGAAATTCCTTGGTCGCCTTGCGGAGCTCGAGAATGGGACTCATGCCGCCCGCCCGTCGGCGCGCCGCGCCACGGCGCCGGGGAGGCGCACCAGCACGCCCGGACCCTTGGCGCCGACCAGCAGATCCTCTCTGTCCTCGCACGCCGAGGTGACGCCGTGGATGACGCCGTCGGCGCGGCTGTGATAGCTGTGGAGGGGCTGCATCGCCTCGTCGCACCGCACGATCAGCCCGTAGGAGCGGGTCGCCGCCCAGGGTTTGAGCATCCCCATCTGCTTGAGCCCGCTGCCCTGCAGCGGCTCCTCGAAACGCCCGCTCGACGCCAGCGCCGGCGCCATCCAGAACGGCTCCGGCACTTCGGCGATCATGCGCTGACGATAGTCCTTCTCGCGCAGGATGAACTCCACGAGCTGGTTGCGCACTGCAAAGAACGCCAGCCAGTAGCCGCCCGCCCGCGACGCCAGAATCCGGCCGGGATAGGCGGGCGGATCCGCCAGCGCGACATGCGGCTGGCTCCTTGCCTCCGCGTCGATCGACAGCACGCGGTGGCGCCAGGCTTCCGAAACGAACAGGCGTTGGTCGCGCGCCGGCGCGACGCCGCAGGGCCAGGCGAGGCCGTCCGCCAGGATCTGCGCGGCGCCGCCCGCCAGATCGAAGCGCGCCAACGAGCCGCTCCGGCGCAGCTGCATCAGGTCGCGGCGCCACTGCGAGGCCCGATGGTCGGCGGACCCGTTGGTCACGACCAGCGTGTCGGGGTCGAGAAACGCCAGGGCGGTCGGACAGTTCAGCGGCTTGCCGCCGAGCCCGTCGATCGCCAGCCCGTCGTGCGGGCCGCCGCGAATCCTCACGCCGCCGCCCTCAAATCCGATCGCCAGCGCGCCGTCATGCTCGGCCAGACAGGCGATTTCGGTGTCGAAGCGGGCGATCTCGCCGTCCGGAATGCGCCGGAGCGACCCGCCGCTCGAATAGAGCACGCCCTCCCCGGTCGCCACGAGATTGTCGAGTCCCGGCGCCTCGAGCAGCCGCGGAGCCGCCTCGAGCAGCTGGTTCGGCTTCAGCGGACCATCCATGACCGGCACCGTCACCGCGGCTTCGCCGCGGCCGAGGAACTCGTCGAGGGCCCGTCGCAGCGCGCCGATCAAGGCCGTCCCCAATAGGTGTCCAGCGCGCACCACTCGGGATCGGCGCCGGGAATCCGATAGGTTCCGATGCGGTTGTTGTAGATGCCGCCGAGGTAGAGCACGCCCTTGTGCTCGCGGACCGAGGTGATCATCGGATGGTTCTTGCCGCCGAGATCCCACAGGCTCTCCAGCACTTCGCCCCGCTCGTTGAACTTGATGACGCAACCGGTGTTGAGATTGGGATACAGCCAGGCGTCGGGCGCGCACCGGCGCGCCATGCGTTTGCGGAACCCCGGCATGCGCAGCGCCAGATCGAGCGCCGGCGAGCGCATGCCGACGATGGCGAGCCAGAAATTGCCGTCGGAGGCCCGGTTGATGTTGTCGGGATAGCCGGGCATGTTGTCGATGACGATTTCGGTGCGGCCCTTGTTCGGGCCGCCGTAGTAATAGCGGCTGACCCGACACCCGAACGTCTCGGCGAAGAAGAACGATTCTCCGTCCGGCGCCATGCAGATGCCGTTGGGAAAGATGAGATTGGAGATTTCGGTGCGCGACTTGCCGGTCTTCGGCTCCCAGCAGACGATCCGCCCGTTGCCGCGGCTCTCGAGCGCGTCTACGGGCCATTCGTGCATCTCGAAGCGGATCGTCGCCTCGCTGAAGAACACCCGCCCGTCCGGCGCGATGTCGAGATCGTCGGCCAGACGCAGACGCGAATCGTCGACCACGGAGAACAGCGTCCGGTTCGTCTCGTCCGACAGCTTGTTGATCTTGCGGTCGGGGGTGATCTGGTAGAGCCCCATGCCGCCGATGCAGACGTCGAGATTGCCGTCGCGGTCGAAGGCGAGGCCGAGCGGCTGGCCGCCGACATGGGCGAATATCTCGTGGCGCGTGTGATCGGGGCCGAAGAACCGCATGATGTCGCCATGGCGGTTGCCGCAGTAGAGATTGTCGTCCCGATCGAGGATCATGTCCTCGGCGCCCTCGATCGTGCGCAGGCCGACCACCCCGACCGAACGCAGCTTGTCGTTGAGGGCGTAGGGCGAGCCGGAGTCCGGCGCGGTCGACGGCGGCGGCGGCGGCGCGAAATAGGTCGGCGAGACGTAGACCTTGTTGAGGAGCTTGTGCCGGTTCTTCAGCCAGCGGACGTCGATGAACACCGCCGCGATCAGGACGATGCCGAGCACGGTCGAGTTGACCGGGCCGGGCACGGAGAGCGCGATCAGGCCGTTGGTGAGAATGAGCACGATGACCGTGCCCAGCACCGCCTTGGCGACCGATCCGCGGCCGCCTCCGAGCGAATTGCCGCCCAGGACGACCGCGGTCAGGGCGGTGATCTCGAGCCCGACGCCGGTGTCCGAGCCCGTGCTGCCGAGGCGCGCGGCGTTGAAGAAGCCGGCGAGGCAGCACAGGACGCTCGACCAGACATAGGCCATGCAGATCGTGCGGCGCACGTTGATGCCCGCGTTGTGCGCCGACCGCCGCGCGCCGCCGACCGCGGTGAGCCGCCAGCCCGGACGCATCCGCGACAGCACGACATGCCAGAGCGCCGCGATCGCCGCGGTGACGATGAAGGTGAAGGGAACGCCATAGACGGCGCCGTTGCCGAGGAAATCCCAGAGCGCCGAGTCGGGAATATTGCCGACGATGGCGGTCGAGAACCCGGGGAACACCAGTTCGTAGATCGAACGGAAGACGATGAGCGTGACCAGGGTCGTCAGAAACGCGCGCAGCCTGAGAAAGCCGACCAGCACGCCATTGACGGCGCCGCAGAGGATTCCGGTCGCGATGCAGGCGAGCAGCGTGAGTCCGACGCCGAGGTCCCAGACGTTCATGCAGATCGAGGCGACGAGCACCGAGAGCCCGAACACGGAGCCGACGGACAGATCGATGCCGCCCGAAAGCATCACGATCGTCAGCGCGAGGACGACGAGGCCGGTCTCGGCGAATTGCCGGCTGAGGTCGGCGATGTTCGAAAGCGAATAGAAATCCGGCAGGATCGATCCGAACACGATCAGGACGATCAGCAGCGCCAGAAAGGGTATGGCGTTGTCCATCCAGCGCTTGGCCAGGATCTCCCCGATCACGTGATCGGGAATGAACCGATAGCGCATGCGTATGAGAGCGTCACGACTGCTCACGATGAACGCGATCCCGCTGATGTGTTGGAGAGCGTCCTCGCGCGGCGCGGCGCGGCGGCGAAGACCCGGGCGCGACCGCGGTCGCGGAGGGCGTCGCCCCGCGCGGACGCGGGGCGACCGGACCTGCTATTTCAGGTCGTCCATCGTCCAGCAATTGCGCTGGTTGATGTTGTCCTTGGTGATCTTGGTCAGCGGACCGAAATAGAACACCTTGCGCTCGCCGGCCTTGTCCTTGGACTGCAGCAGTTCGGCGATCTGCTGGCTCGCAATGTTGCCCTGCAGCGGCGAGTTGTAGCTGACGTCCATCGAAAGCAGACCCTTTTCGATGTTGTCGCACGCCGATTTGTTGCCGCCGCCGCTGGTTACGACGAACACCTGGCCGGTCTTGCCCGCGGCCTGGACGGCGGCGCCGATGCCGACGTCGGCGCTGTCCCAGACGCCGACCGCGCCGCAGAGGTCCGGATTCTGCTGCAGCACCGTCTCCATGATCGCGCGCGCCTTGGCCGGATCGTAGTTGGCCGCCTGATCCGAGACGATCTTGATGTCGCTGTGCTGGGAGAGGACGTTCGAAATGCCGCGCTTCAGATAGATGTTCGCCGCCCCGGTCACGACGCCCTGGACGAAGGCGATCTTGGTCGACGGCCCCTTGCCGGCGGAACAATGGTCGACGAGCGCCCTGGCTTCCTCCTCGCCGAGCGCGACCCAATCGGCGCCGACGTAGGAATCGGTCGTGGTGACGGACGGCATGTTGATCTGAAGGACCTTGATGCCGTCGTCCTGAGCGCGCTTCAGCAGACGCGCATAGGATTGAATGTCGGGATTGTGGACGATCAGCAGGTCCGGCTTTTCCGCGATCGCCGCGGTCAGCGCCTTCGTGCCGGCGTCGGTGCTCCAGTTGGGGTCGCGGATGTCGAAGGTGAAGCCCAGCGCCTGCGCTTCCTTGCGCCAGATCGCCGCCCAGGATTCGGTGAGGTCGAAACCCATCGCGATCGGGATGAAGATGACCTTCTTGCCCTTCAGCGAGTCGAGATACTGGCCGCGGCCGACCTGATCGAGGCCGGTGTCGTCGGCGCGCGCGGACCGCAGTCCGAGCATCCCGCAGGTCAGCGCCGCGAACAGCGCGAGCGCGAACAACGTCTTCAGTTTCATGAATTCATCCTCCCTGTTGCCGTCATTCCGATCTAGATGTCGCCCTGCTGCGCCGTCTGCTCGTCGCGCGGGTTGACGATGGTGTCGATGACGATGGCGGCGAGCAGGATGACGCTCTTGATGAGGTTCTGCGCGGTGTAGCCGACATTGAGGATGGTCATGCCGTTGAGGAGGATGCCGACCAGGGCGGTGCCGACCACGACGTTCCTCACCCCGCCGCGCCCGCCGCCGAGGCCGATGCCGCCGAGCACGACGACCAGCAACACGTCGTAGATCATCGTCGAATTGTAGATGCGCGTGTTCATTCCGGACACGGCGGCGGCCATCACGATGCCGGCGCAATAGGCGATGAGCCCGCTCGCGACATATTGCGAGACCGTCAGCACACGCGTCGGAATCCCGGTGATCCGCGCGGCGAGCGGATTGTCGCCGCTGGCGTAGACGAACCGGCCGAATCGCGTCTGGCGCAGCGCGGCGAACATGAGGATCGCCATCGCGGCGAAGGCGAGCACGATCACCGGAATGCCGCCGATGCGGCCCGCGCCGAGGAAGGTGAACCAGGGATAGCCGGCCGGAGCGTTCTGGACGTCGATCTGGAAGAAGAACGTCCGCCCGATGCCGTAGACGATCGACCCCATCGCGAGCGTCGTGAATATCGCCGGAATCTCGGCGAATGCGACGATCAGCCCGGTGGTCGCGCCGACGCCGACCACGAAGACCGCGCCGAGCGCGAGCGCCAGGCCGAGCGGCATTTGCGAATGGGCGAGCGCCATGGCCCAGGCGACGGCGACGACGAGGGTGGCGACCATGGCGAGGTCGATGCCGCGGCCTATGACGACCAGCGCCATGCCGAGGCTGAGGATGCCGAGAATCGACACGCTGCGGATCAGCGAAAGGACGTTTTCGACGGCGAGGAAGCCGGGAAGCAGCACCGAGAAGCCGCAGAACATCAGCGCGGACAGGACGAAGACGATCCCTTCCTGCGTCGGACGCCAGCTCCGCATCGTCTCTTCCCTGCCGACGCGGATCGGGCCCGCGCCTTGTCGGCGACCCCTCGGAGCCGCGAATTGGAATTCGAGAAATGACCGGCGGCCCCGCGGTCATCTTTCGATTTCGACGGTAAGGAACGGCATTCATTAAGAATTGTCAAGGCTCGCGCGACCCGGCCGTCCGGTTGCGGCGCCGTCGGATTTTAGAGGCGATCACGGGCGCCTCGGCCAGATGAAATCCATTCCGGAACGGGCGTTCGCGCGGTCGTCCGGGCGCTCGGACGCGCCGCGGCGCCCGGCCGCCGCCGGACACGGATCACGCGTCGACTTCATCTCTCGCGCGCGCCGGAGGCCTCGCGGCGCGGCGCCGCCGGAGCGCGGGGCGGCTTGAACAGGCCGGCGCACAGCAGCTTCTCATAGGCGGTCAGGACATAGTCGGGGACGGCGTGGGCGGCGCCTTCGCTATAGGCGTAGCGCCGGCTGAGATAGCCTCGCGCGCCCATGAGGATGTGCACGATCGCCTCCAGCTCCTGATCGGAATAGTCGCCGACGTCGCCGGCGGCGCGGCTGCGCTTGAGGATGCGGACATAGGCCGTGGCGATAGTGTCGAGATGGCGCTGGTGGCCGGTCGGCGCGAAAATTTCGGCTTCGTTGAGGATTCGCAGGAATTCGGGCGACGAGCGCAGGAATTCGAAGAAGGCGCGGAACCGGACCGCCTCCTTTTCGGCGCCCGGCGCCGAGCCGCCGACCCGCGCCTGGATGAAGGCGACCATTTTCAGCCCGATCGCCGGCAGCAGTTGATCGAGCAATTCCTGGCGATTCTCGAAGTGGTTGTAGAAGGTCCCCTGCGCCACCTCGGCGAGTTCGGTGATCCTGGCGACCGAGGCCTCGGCATAGCCGAGACGGCCGACCACCTTGGCCGCCGCGTCGAACAGGCGCGCCCTGACTTCGTCGTTCCGCTCCGCCCGGGTGAGCCGCGGGCGCGGTTTGGCGGTCGATTTCGGCGCCGGGGCCTTGGCCGTCATCCTCGCCTCTCGATGCGGAGCCTCGCCGGTCACGCCGATTCCGGCGCGCGCAAGAGCCGTTTGAGAATCTTCCCCGAGGGATTTCGCGGCAGATGGTCGCGAAGCACGAGGGCTTTGGGGACCTTGAAGCCCGCCAGCTTGGATCGGCAATGCGCCGCAAGCGCCTCGAAGCGCAGTTCCGCGCCCGGCTCGAGGGCGACGAACGCGACCGGCCGCTCGCCCCACTTGTCGTCGGGCATGCCGATCACCGCGACTTCGCGCACCGCCGGCAATTCGAGGATGACCCGCTCGACTTCGGAAGAGGCGATGTTCTCGCCGCCCGAGATGATCATGTCCTTCTTGCGATCGGTCAGGAACAGGAATCCCTCCGGGTCGAGAAAGCCGACGTCGCCCGTGCGGAACCAAGCGCCGTGGAACGAGGCGGCGGTCCGCTCGGGGTCCCGCCAGTAGCCCGGCGTGATCTTGGGCCCGCGCAGGCAGATTTCGCCTTGGACCCCCGGCGGGAGCGCACCACCCGCGTCGTCGCGGATCTCGATTTCGACATGCGCGAGCGCTCGGCCGGTCGAGCCGATCTTTTCGATCTCGCGGCCCGCCTCCATCAGCGTGTCGCCGCTGCAGCTTTCGGTCAGCCCGTAGCCGTCGATATAGCGGCCGTTGCGGAAATATCCCGCGAACGCGCGGATCCGCGACTCCGGCGTGCGTTCACCGCCGCCGATCACCCACCGCAGCGAGGACACGTCGAACCGGTCGCGGCCGGCAAACCCGAGCAGCGCGCTGGTCATCACGGGCGCCAGCCAGGCCGAGTCCAGACGCTCCGCCTCGATCGAGGCGAGCACGGCCTCGGGGTCGAAATCGCGATGCAGGCAGATCATCCCGCCCGTCCAGAGCGCGGCGACGCCGGGCAGGTCGAAGGCGCCGACGTGATAGAGCGGGCCGGTCACCAGCAGTCGCGTGTCCCGGTTCAGGCCGAGCGCGTTCACGTGATCGATCGATTTCCAGTAGAAGTTCTCGTAGGTGTGGATGACGCCCTTCGGCCGGTCGGTCGTGCCCGAGGTATACATCAGCCGGAACAGGTCGCCGGGCTTGCGAACCCGCATCGGCGCCGGCGGCGCACCGGCGCAGTACGAGGCGCAGTCGCGCTGGGCGCGCTCGTCGAGGGCGACGACCGCGGCGCCGCCCCGGGCGTTCGCCGCCAGCGCGTCGTCGACGAACAGCAGCTTGGCCCCGGAATTCTCGACGATGTAGCCGACCTCGTCGCCCGCCAGCCGGAAGTTGATCGGCAGGAAGACCGCGCCGATATGGCTGACGGCGAAGGCGACTTCGAGAAACGCGGCGCTGTTCTTCATCAGCGCGGCGACCACGTCGCCCTCGCCGATCCCGCGCGACTCGAGCCAGCCGGCGACGACGCCGATGCGGCGGGCGAATTCGGCGTAGGAGATTTGCTGCCCGGCGTAGACGAGCCCGACCCGGTCCGGGCTCCGCCTCGCATGGGCGAGGATGAAGGCTGACAGGTTGACCATGGCCCCCGGCCGCGTCCCATCCCGCCGTCTTGGCGCGGCGAACCCAGTTGACGATTGTTGAATCATAGTTCATTTTTTGTCCGAGGTCACGCCCCGGAATTCCCGGGCGCGCCACCGACGCCGCGCGCAACAGCGGGTCTGCGAGGAAACCATGACGGCGGCGGGGTTGTCGGTGGTCACCGGCGGCGCGAGCGGCATCGGGGCGGCGTGTTGCCGGGAGCTTCGCGCCCAGGGCGCCGAGGTCGTCGTGCTCGATCGCGATTTCGCCCGCGCCGAGGCGGTCGCGCAGGAGATCGGCGGCAGGGCCTGGCGCGGCGACGTCGCCGACGAGACGGCGCTCGACGCCTGCGCGGCGGCGATCGAGGCCGAGCTCGGCCCGGTCGAGACGCTCGTCAACAGCGCGGGGGTCATCCAGAAGCCGGTCAGGCCGACCGAGCTGGCGATGTCGCTCTACGACGACATCGTCCGCGTCGATCAGCGGGGAACCTATGTCGCCTGCGTCGCCTTCGGGCGCCGCATGCTGGCCCGCCGTCGCGGCGCGATCGTCAACATCGCCTCGGTCGCGGGAATGCGGTCGATGCCGCTCCACGCCTATGCGCCGGCCAAGGCCGCGGTCATTTCGATGACGCAGTGCCTGGCCGCCGAATGGGGCCCCGCGCAGGTGAGGGTGAACTGCGTTTCGCCGGGCTATACGCGCACGCCGGCGCTGCAGGCGGCGATCGACCGCGGCGAGCGCGACCCGTCCGCGCTCGCCGCCAACGCCGCGCTCGGCCGGCTCGTCGAACCCTCCGAGATCGCGCGGGTCGTCGCTTTTCTGGCGTCCCCCGCGGCCTCGGCGATGACGGGCGCGAATGTCGCGGTCGATTGCGGCTGGCTCGTCGCGCCTTCCTGGCGCACCTACGGCGGGCTCAGGGACCCCGGAAACGCCTGACCCGGGCTTTAGGCCCGGCGCCGGCGGGGCGGAAAGGAAGGATGGCATGACGACGTTCTCCAGCGATCTCGCCCGTTTCCTCGTCGGTCTCAGCTTCGAGACCCTGCCGCCGGAGGTGACGGGCAAGGCCCGCGTCTGCCTCTACAACGCCTTCGGCATGGCGATCGCCGGCCATGCGACGCCCTACGCCCCGGTCGCCCGCGCGGCGGCGCTCGCCATGGACGGCGAAGCGCCAGGCGGCGCCACGCTGCTGCTCGACGGGCGCCGCACCACCGTCGGCGGCGCCTGCCTCGCCAATTCCGCGCTGTTCCATGGCCGCGCCCAGGAGGATTCCTGCGGCGCCGCGCATTTCGGGACGATTCTGATCCCGATGCTGACGGCGCTGATCGAAACCCGCGGCTATCCGATGAGCCGGCTGATTCCGGCGCTGGTCGCCGGCTATGAGGCCGGCGGCGTGCTCGAGCAGTCGCTGGCGGGAAGAACCACGCCGGGCGGCTTTCGCGCCTCGGCCGTCTACGGGACGATCGCGGCGAGCGCGGCGGCGGCTCGTCTGATGGAGCTGTCGGCCGAGCAGATGGCCGCCGCGCTCGCCAACGCCGTCTCGTTCGCCGGCGGGGTTCTGCAATCCTTCGCCGACGGAACCGACGAATGGCGCTATCAGGTCGGCGTCGTCGCGCGCAACGGCCTGGTCGCCGCGGAGCTTGCGCGCGCGGGATCGGTCTCGGCGCCGCATGCCTTCGAAGGCAAGTCGGGCTTCGCGCGCGCCTTCGCCGGGACCGGGCTCGACCGCGGGCTTGCCGCTTCGCTCGGCCGGGACTGGGCGATCCTGCGCGTCGCGTTCAAGCCGTTTCCGGTCTGCGCGTTCAACCAGACGCCGGTGACCGGCGCGCTGGCGATGCGCGCCGCGCTGAAGTCCAAGCCCGCGAAAATCCGGGTCAGGATGAACCCCTACGAGACCGGCTACGCCGGGATGGACGCGGTCGGCCCGTTCCACTCGATCTCGGGCACGCTGATGAGCATCCCGTTCTGCGTCGCCACCGCGATCGTCCATGGCGCGCCGACCGCCCGGCTGATGACGACCTACGACGATCCCGCGGTCAATGCGCTGATCGACCGGGTCGAGCTCGTTCCCGACGATTCGATCCCGGTCCTCAGCGCGATCCTCGAGGTCGAAACCGAGGACGGCGCCGCGCATGTGCGCGAACAGCGGATGACGGCCGCCGACTATTCCTACGACCTGCCGACGCTTTCGGCGCTGCTGCGGCGGATCGGCGCCGAGGAAGGCGTGCCGATGGCGGCGTTCGACCGGCTCGAGCGTTTCGTCGAGACCCTGCCGAGGGGTTCGATCGCAGACGCGATTTCGGTGTTCGCCCTCGCTCCGGCGCGCGCGCAGGCGGCTTGACACGGCGTCGGACGGCATGGTGATACGAGATTTACGAATGATGATTCAACATTCGTGATCCCAACGCTCACGGCGGGGGAGGGTTCGGGTGTCGTCAGAGGCTCGCGCCGGGCGCGCGCAAGCGGCAGCCGTTCCGTCCGTCGACGACGCGGCCGGGCGGCAAATGCTCGCCCACTACCGGATGCTGGTCACGATCCGGCGCGCCGAGGAGCGGCTGGCGGCGCTGTTCGCCCAGGGCGAGGTGCCCGGCTTCATTCATCTGGGAATCGGCCAGGAAGCGGTGGCGACCGGCGTGATGAGCGCGCTCGGCCCGCAGGACACGATCGCCTCCACCCATCGCGGCCATGGCCACGCGATCGCCAAGGGCCTCGCGCTCGAGGGGTTCTTCGCCGAGGTCCTGGGCAAGGACGCCGGTCTCTGCCGCGGCCGCGGCGGCTCGATGCATGTGGCCGACATGAGCGTCGGCATGCTCGGCGCCAACGGGATCGTCGGCGCGGGCCTTTCGATCGCGCTGGGAAGCGCGCTGGCCCATCGCACCCTCGGCCGGCCGGCGATCGCGGTCGCGTTCTTCGGCGACGGCGCGCTCGCCGAAGGACTGCTCCACGAATGCCTCAATCTCGCCGCGCTGTGGCGGTTGCCGCTGCTGTTCGTCTGCGAGAACAACGGCTGGGGCGAGTTCACCCCGACCGAGAAGCAGCTCGCGTTCAAGTTCGGCGACCTCGTCGGCGCCTATGGCGTGGCGCATGAGATCGTCGACGGCAACGATGTCGCCGCGGTCGCGACGGCCGCCAGCCGCATCGTCGCGGGCGTGCGGCGCGGCGGTCCCGCCGCGCTGGAATGCATGACCACCCGACTGCGCGGCCATTTCGAGGGCGACGCGCAGAAATATCGGGCGGCGGACGAACTCGCCGGGCTCGCCGCGCGCGATCCGGTCCTTCTCGCCGAACGGCGCCTCGCCGATCTCGGCGTCCCGCGCGCCGAGGTCGCGGCGTCCGCCGCCGCGGCGCAGGCGCGGGTCGACGCGGCGATCGCGGTCGCGCGGCGCGGCGCCGACGCCGATTTCGACGCCGCGCTCCTGGACGTCTATGCGCCGGCGAGAACGCGCTGATGGCCGAACTGCGCTTCCTGCGCGCGATCAACATGGCGCTCGCCGATGCGATGGCCGAAGACGCCGCCGTCATCGTGATCGGCGAGGACGTGGCGGAGGCCGGCGGCGCCTTCGGCGCCAGCCGCGGGCTGAGGGACCGGTTCGGCGCGGCGCGCGTGCTCGACACGCCGATTTCCGAGGCGGCGATCGCCGGCGCCGCGGTCGGGGCGGCGATGAGCGGCCTGAGGCCGGTGTTCGAGATCATGTTCATGGATTTCACCACCCTGGCGATGGACGCGATCGTCAACCAGGCCGCCAAGGCGCGCTTCATGTTCGGCGGTCAGCGATCGCTGCCGCTGGTGCTGCGCACGCCGCACGGCGGCGGCCTCGGCGCCGGGCCGCAGCATTCGCAATGCCTGGAGGCGTGGTTCGCCCATGTCCCCGGCCTCAAGGTCGTGTGCCCGGCGACCCCGCAATCGGCCTATGGCCTGCTGCGCGCGGCGATCGCCGATCCCGACCCGGTCATTTTCGTCGAGAACAAGGCGCTCTACGCCGTGAAGGCCGAGGCGCCGGAGACGCCGCCGATTCTCGCCCTCGGCGAGGCGGCGCTCGCCCGCGCCGGCCGCGACCTCACCATCGTCGGCTATGGCGCGGCGGTGCACGCCGCGCTGAAGGCGGCGGAGGAACTGCGCGCCGGGGGCGTCGAGGCCGAAGTGATCGATCTCCAGACCCTTCAGCCTTGGGACGAGGCCGCGGTGCTCGCCTCGCTCGCGCGCACCCATCGGCTGGTCATCGCCCACGAGGCGGTCGAGGCGTTCGGCATCGGCGCCGAAATCGCCGCGCGGATGGCCGACGTCGGCTTCGACGAACTCGATGCGCCGATCGTCCGCGTCGGCGCCCCGTTCATGCCGTCGCCTTTCTCCAAGGCGCTGGAATCCCGCTACATCCCGTCGGCGGCGCGCATCGTCCAGGCCGCCCGGCGCACCCTCGAATAGCAGGAGAATCGCATGGCCGAGCTGGTTACGTTCGATCGTCGCGGCGCCGTCGCCGTCATCGCCATCAACCGGCCCGAGTCGCTCAACGCGCTCGACATGGACACGCTCGCCGCGCTCGACGCCCACGTGACCCGGGCCGAAGGCGACGAGGCGATCCGCGTCGTCGTGTTCACCGGCGCCGGCGAGCGCGCCTTCGTCGCCGGCGGCGACATCGCCGATCTCAACTCGCGTCAGGGGCTGGCGCACTACCTCGAACTCGGCGAGCGGCTGCACGAGGTCTTTGGCCGCATCGAGCGGCTCGACAAGCCGACCATCGCGGCGGTCAACGGCTGGGCGCTCGGCGGCGGCACGGAGCTGCTGCTGTGCACCGACATCCGCATCGCGGCGGCTTCCGCCAGGTTCGGGCTGCCCGAGATCACGCTCGGCCTGTTTCCCGGCGCCGGCGGGTCGCAACGGCTGATCCGGCAGATTTCGCTGTGCAAGGCCAAGGAGCTCATGTTCACCGGCAATCGCATTTCGGCCGCCGAGGCCGAACGGTTCGGTCTGATCAACCGGGTGGTCGAGGACGCGCGGCTGATGCCCGAGGTCCTCGCGCTCGCCGATTCGATCGCGCAGAAATCGCCGCTGGTGCTGAAGCTGCTCAAGCGCGCGATGGCCGACGGCAACGACATGCCGCTGCGCGCGGCGCTGCGCCACGAGCAGGCGATGATCGGCCTCGTCTTCGACACCAAGGACGCGCACGAGGGCTGCTCGGCGTTTCTCGAGAAACGACCGGCGAACTTCCGGGGCGCATGATGGACGCGGACGCCGCGATCGTCATGCCGAAGCTCGGCCTGACGATGACCGAGGGGCTGCTGGCTTCGTGGCGAATCGCCGCCGGCGACGAGGTCAGGCGCGGCGACGTGCTGTTCGTCGTCGAGACGGAAAAGGTCGCCAACGAGGTCGTCGCCGAGGCCGACGGGCGCATCCGCGCCCTGCTGGTCGGCGAAGGCGAGACGGCGCCGGTCGGCGCGGCGGTGGCGACCTGGGTCGCCGCGTCGCCGTCGCCGGCCGCGGCGCGCGACCGCGGCGCGCGCATCGTCGCGACCCCGTTCGCCCGCGGCCAGGCGAAATCGCACGGGCTCGATCTCGCCGCCGTCGCCGGTTCGGGCCCGGGCGGCCGCATCAAGGGGGCGGATGTCGCCGCGGCGATCGCGCGGGCGGCGCCGGGCGCGGTCGAGAAAGCGACGCTCGACGTCAGGGGCGAGGCCGCGCCCAGCCGCGGCGCGAGCAGCCGGCCGGCGAACGCGATCGAGCGGACGATCGCCCGGCGGCTGACCGAATCGAAGCGGACCATTCCGCATTTCTACGTGCTCGCGGCAGCCGACGTCGGATCGCTCGACGAGTTCCGCGCCAGGATGAACCGGGACCAGGCCGTGCCCCACCTGACGATCACGCATTTCCTGGTCGCCGCGCTGGCGCGCGCGCTCGCCGACATTCCCGACGGCAACAGGGTCTGGCGCGACGAGGCGATCGTCGCCCTCGGCGCGATCGACATCGGACTGGCGGTCGAGTCCGAGCGCGGCCTCGCCGCGCCGGTGCTCCGCGACGCGGACCGGCTGGGCCTGGCCGGGATCGCCGCCGCCGTCGCGGAGTTGGCGGGCAAGGCGCGCGCCGGAGCGCTCAAGGCGGACGACGGCGACGGCGGCGCCGTCGCGATCTCGAACGTCGGGATCTACGGGGCGTCCCATATCGTGCCGATCATCAATCCCGGCCAATCGGCGATCCTCGGCGTCGGGGCCGTGCGGCCCACGTTCCGGCCCGACGCGGCGGGCGCGCCGAAGCTCTGCCGGGAGCTCGGCCTGGTCCTGTCCTGCGACCATCGGGTCTGGGACGGCGCCGGCGCCGCGCGCTTCCTCGATCGGGTGACGCGTCTGCTCGAAAACCCGCTGCTGCTGCTGCGATGAACCCGAAGGGAACCGCCGATGAATTTCGAACCCAGTCCGGAGCAGATCGGGCTCGTCGAGACCGCGCGGCGGGTCGGCGAGAAATTCGGCCTCGATTACTGGCGCGATCTCGACGCCGCCAAGCAATTCCCCGCCGCGATCTGGCAGGCGATCTGCGAGGCTGGACTGAGCGCGATCACCATTCCCGAACAATACGGCGGCTCGGGGCTCGGCATGGTCGAGATGGCGATGGCGATCGAGACGCTGTGCGCCGCCGGCGGCGGGTCGACGCTGAGCCAGCTGTTCATGTGCAATCCGATCTTCGGCGGCGTCACCCTGACGAAATTCGGCGGGGAAGCGACGAAGGCGGCGCTGCTGCCCGCGCTCGCCGCGGGCAAGGCGATGTTCGCCATGGCGCTGACCGAGCCCGACGCCGGCTCGAACTCGCTCGCGCTGCGCTGCTTCGCCCGGCCCGACGGCGACGGCTGGCGGCTCAATGGACAGAAGATCTGGATCACCGCCGTGCCGCAGGCGACCAAGCTGCTGGTCGTCGCGCGGACCAGGAAGCTCGAGGACTCCCGGGGCAAAACCGACGGGATCAGCCTGTTCATGATCGACGTCGATCGCGACGGACTGGCGCATGACGGGATCGAGAAGCTCGGCACGAACACGCTGCCGTCGAGCGCGGTGTTCTTCGACGACGTGCGGATCGAGCCAGGCGAACTGATCGGGACGCTCCACGGCGGCTTTCGCGAACTGCTCGACGTCCTCAACACCGAGCGGATCGTCACCACCGCGGGGCTCGTCGGCGCCGCGGAACTGGCGATCCGGCTCGCCGTCGACTACGCGCGCGATCGCAAGGTGTTCGCCGGCGCGCCGATCGGCGCCTACCAGGGCATCCAATTCCCGCTCGCCGAGGCGCACATCCAGCTCGAATGCGCCAGGCTGATGAATTACAAGGCGGCGGCGCTGCACGACCAGGGCAGGCCCTACGGCAGCGAGGCCAACATGGCCAAATGGCTGGCGGGCCAGGCGGCGGCGCTCGCCACCGACCGCGCGATCCAGACCATGGGCGGGATGGGCTATGCGAAGGCGAGCCACGTCGAACGGCTGTGGCGCGACGCCCGGCTGTTCCGGTTCGCGCCGGTCTCCGAGGAGATGGTGCTGAACTATGTCGCGCAACACGATCTCGGCATGCCGCGCTCGTACTGAGGCGCGGGTCGCCGCGGCGGCGACGACGCGCGCATTGGCGCGTAAGCCGAGTCTGATGGATGGACCAACGGATCTGCTGCGCCACACGCCAAGCGGGCTTCGGTCGTTTGCAACCATGACCTTTTGGTGATCGTCGCGGCCCCGGAGGGCCGCGGCGCTCACCAAAAGGTCATGGTCGCCAAATTGCCGCGCCGACGGCGCGCAGTCACCCCGAGGCGATCGCTTGCGATCGCCTGGAGGGGCGAAGCGAAGCGTAGCAGCGGCCTCTTGGCCTCGGGCGATTGCGCAGCAATCGCCCTGACTTGACGGCGCGACGGCGGCGTGGCTCCGCGGCGCCGGGCTTATGTGTCCCTCCGGTCGACGGCTCATCTCCTTGCCCTCCCGCTCAGGCGCGATCCCCGTCGCGGCGGAACGTCCGCGCCGCCTGACGCAACGCGGCAGTCCGGGAATGACGACCCAAGCCGGAATCGGCGCCGGCCGCATCGCCCGACAAATCCCTTCGGTGTGGAAATATCTGGAAATTCATTTCTCGGCCGATCGGGGCAAATCAGCGGGTTGCAGGCAAAAGGAAGCCCGCGCGGGGCTCCCCAGCCGCCCTTGCTTCCGGGGCGCTCCAAGGACCCCGGCTGCGATCGCGATGGGACAAGGCCGACCGGCGCCGCCCAGCCCATCGCTCCGTCGGCCCGCGATCCCTCCGCGTCGCCCGGGCGCGGAAATTTTTGTAAAGTTTTGGAACGGGTTGGAAGGGGTTGGAAGTGTTCTGGAAGCTCCTGGAAGGGGCTTGGAAGGCGTTTCGAAGGCTTTGGCAGTGTCTGTTGCGAGTTCATGAAATGTGGTGGGATTCCAATGGCCTGCGAGCGAGCAGGAAGCTCTCTGCGCCCCCGCGGCGCCCGCGCTTGCGGGGCGCTCGAACGCCCCGGCGGCGGCAAGCGTCGGGACAAGCCCGAACGGCGTCCCGAACGAACCAAAGCCGGCAATTGCGAGGACCGCCTCGGAGGGCGCTTCGACGTCGAAAGAGGGAGCGCCTCGCGCGTTGCGCCCGCGCGTGGTCAGACGGGCCGCCAACCGGCCCCCCGCGCGCGGCGGCGCGCGCCTTGTCCTCTTGATCCGATGCCGGCGGACTTCGCGCGCGATCGCGCTGACGGCGGCGGCGGGCCGCGGCGCGGGTGCTGCGGGGTCGGTCATGGGCCGGGCTCCTGGGTGGGGGACCAATTGTGAGAGCATAGCCGATCTTTTGGAATTACGAAAGTGATTTCTCAAATTTCTCTTTTGCCGACGCTGCGGGCGGCACAGGCAGGGCGCCAGGTCGCGTCGGCGGCGGCGGTCACTCGGGCCAGGCGCGGGGCCGCAAGCCGGAGACCTTCAACGTTCTCGGCTTCGCCTTCCTCTGCGGCAAATCGCGGACCGGCAGGTTCCTGATCCACAGGAAGAACCGGCGCGACCGCCTGCAGGCCAGGCTCCGGGAAATCAAGGAGGCGCCGCGACGGCGCATGCATCAGTCGATGCCGCAACCGTCATGACCGGGCTTGTCCCGGTCATGACGGCGGTGGGCGGCCAAAGGCCTCAATTGTCGCGTTCCTCGTACAAATCTCGCCAATCGGGGTTGGCGTCCAGGATCTGGCGCACTTTCCAGGCTCGGGAATTACGGTTGATCCACAGGATTATCAGCGCGATACCCGCGACGCTTAGGAGTGAAATCCTTGGCGCCCCAAGAGCTGTCGTTACGAGACTCGAGATTTTCGCAATAAACCGAATCCGTTGATCCGATCGCCCTTTTCTGTTCGAAAATTCCGTTGCAGAATCGCGGCTCATTTTCCCGTCGAAATCGGGCGGTTTTCATGGTCCAAAAGGCTATGGCGATCACCCTCAATCCGGATCAGGAAGCACGGATCAAGACGCGCGTGGCGCGTGGCGATTTCGCGTCGATCGAGGACGCCGCGCGCCAGCTCATCGACGAAGCGTTGAGCGAGCGCGCGCGCGAGGAAGAGGACGACATGGCGTGGGCGAAGCCTTTGGTCGACGAGGGCTTGGCGGCGTTCGAGCGCGGCGATTTCATCACCCTCGAGGAACACCGGGCGCGCAGCGCGGCGCGCCTTGCCGCGCTTCGCAAATAGTGGCGCGCGTCGTCATCGCCGAACCGGCGGACGCCGACGCCGCGGGCATCATCAGCGATCTCGACGTGAAGGCCGGCGCGGTTGTCGCGCGACGTTGCGACGCCGGGTTTGACTTGCTTTACACGCGGCCGGCGGCGTTTCCCGAAAGTGGCTCGCCGCGCCCCGCGCTTGGCGGCTTTGTCCGAATTGGCGTGGTATCGCCGTATCTGATGATCTATCGCCACGTTCCCGACGATGATCTCGTCGTCGTTCTTCGCATCGTTCACGGGCGACGCCGGATCAGCCGTCGGCATGGTGACGCAGCCGGGCGCGCGGCCATGATCTGCGATTTGCGATTTACGGCGCCACGCCCGGTGGAGGCGCGGAAATGCCATGGAGGAGCGGCGCAGCCGGTTGACGGCGGCTCGGCGGCGTGGCCCACCGGTACTACCGCCTCAACGTCTGGGATGGAATACAGCAGAGAGGGACGTCAGTTAAGTGCAGTGTCCGTAACTCGTAACTCCCGCAACACAGACTTGGCCAGATCGACGCCAACCCGCGTGACAGTGTTCAAATTCGCGATAGACTTGCCCATGGACGGCTCCCTTCCGATGATGCTTCGACAACACCATCATGGCACGCTTGATGCCGTCGGGCGCCGTCCACCCCATCACCGTAATACCCGAGGTGCAGACAGTGACAGATGGCCCAAGAGTTCCATCGAGGGCGCAGCGATTATAAGAAACGCGTCGGTCCCCCGCTTTTTACGGGGAACACCCCGTGTTGGAGGCGCGCCCGCAAAGGAAGACCTTCCGCAGTTCCCGCGGCCGCGGCGCTGACAACCTCAGTTTCTCGGTTTCTCGCCTTCGCCCCCGACCTCGCCCAACACGCGACGGACGGCGGCCATAATCTCATCCGATAGATCCGGCCGCGATTTCGAGGCCGCGCGGGCCATCGCGACACCGCCGATCATGGCGGCGGCGATGGCCAATGCGCGTGCGCGGTCGTCAGTACACAGCGTTGTCGGTTTCAGCGCCGCCTGAAGCGACCCGACCATCTGCTCGAAGCCCTCGGCCAAATGCGCGCTGACGGCTTCATCCTGCCGGGCGATTTCGCTTGCCGACGCCGCCATGGCGCAGCCGCCGGCCAGATTGTCGCGGTGATCGAGCGCCAGGTAGCGATCCAGTTGGTCGGACAATGTCGGCGCTCCGTGCGACGCGGGCGCTGTCATGTAAGCTTGGCTGGCGGCCATCCCATGCGTCAAAGCCTCCGCAACCAGAGCCTGCTTCGACGGGAATTGGCCATAGAGCGCCCCGTGAGTCAGGCCCGCCGCCTTGCCGATCTCCGCGACGCCGACGCCGTCGATCCCTCGCTCCCGGAACAGGCGCGCCGCTGTCTTGACCAACCTCGCGCGGTTCTCCGCCGACTTTTCCTTGGTGACTTTCATCGACGGTCTCTGTGTGGCTGCGGGCTTGACTCTAAAGATTGCGTATGCAATCTAAAGTTAATCATGACGGTCGCAATCATAAAGATATGCGGCCAGCGAGAGAAGAAGGAAATTCTCCCATGCGCGCAATTCACCTCACCGCCTTCGGCGATCCCGTTGACGGGCTTGAATTTGTCCAGATCCAGGAACCCGCGGCGCCGGGTCCCGGCCAGGCTTTGATCGGCGTCGAATTCTCTCCGATCGACCTCAGCGACCTGCTGGTGGTCAGAGGCGCCTACCCCTTTCGCCCAAGCCTGCCGAGCGTCATTGGCAACGAGGGCGTGGGCCGAATCCTGGCCGTCGGGCCAGGTGTCGAGAATGTCGCTGTCGGCGATCGCGTCCTGACGCCCCTCTATGGCTTCGCCTGGGCCGAGCGGATCGTCGCGCCGGCAGAAGGGCTGTTCGCTCTGCCAGCCGATGTCGATCCGCAGCAGCTCGCCATGCTGACCATCAATCCGCCGACCGCCGGGTTGTTGCTGAGTGAATTCGTCGACCTCGCGCCCGGCGACTGGGTCGTCCAGAACGCCGCCAATTCGGGCGTGGGTCGCGCGGTCATCGCCTTCGCCAAAGCGCGCGGCTTCAAGACGATCAATCTGGTCCGTCGAACGGAATTGATCGATGAGTTGAAAGCGCTGGGCGGCGATCTGGTGATCGTGGATGCGCCGGAAGGTCTGGACCTCGTGAAGGCCACACTCGGAACGGCCGCCCCTCGCCTCGCTATCGACGGCGTCGGCGGTCCGTCCGCTGGGACCCTGATCAATTTGCTCGGCCGCGACGGTACGCTCGTGGCGTATGCCGCGCTTGGCAAGGCGCCCATTGCGATCAGCGCCTTGGCGCTGATCTTCAAACGAATCTCGGTGCGCGGATTCTTCTTGAGCGACCCGGAGCATGCGCCCAAAATTCGGCCGATCATCGTCGAGGCGACCAAATTGCTCCGATCCGGTCGGCTTCACGCCCCGGTGGCCGCGACCTATCCCCTGTCCGCAATCAAGGACGCCGTAGCCCACGTGGAGCGTGGTGGCAAGGTGTTGCTCGATGTGGCCGCCAGCTGAGCGCACTCGTGCGAGACGAGATCGCGACGGCTCCGAGGACGCGACGATGCGCGAGCCGGCCGCCAAATTCATTCAGACCACGAGATGGCGGCCGAGGGCGATTTCGTCATCGCCCACGATCGCTTCCCTGCGTAACGGCTCGCGAACCCTTCGCCCGATCCTAGGGAATAGAGGCAGTTGACATGACAACATCGTTACTCGTTTGCGCCACTATCACGGCCATCAGCGCATTTGTGAGTCTTGGGTTTTCCATTGCGGAAGTTCCAAGAGCGAATGGACAGATACGAACACTGGCGCTTTATACCTGCGCGAGGAGCATTGCATTCGCGATCATCAGCGTCGTTCCATTTGCGACGGGATGGAGCCTCTGGCTGGAGGCGGTCGCCGTCGGGATGATCATCATGCAGGTGTTGGACGCCTGCGTAGGAGTCGCAATCAGAGACCGGAAGAAAACGCTCGGCCCAGCCGCAATAGCTGTCGCCAACCTGGCGGCGCTCGTGTGGCTCATCAGCCGCTAGTCTTGCTCTAGGCCAAGCCCGTCCTCGGCGGACGTCAAAGGCGTGACCGCTTTGGGCCGGGAAGAGCCGCTGGCTGATCGTCAGTGGT
>JBEKZS010000003.1:0-62344 GCA_049509635.1 Roseiarcus sp. | reverse complement strand
AATTGTTCGACTGCGTCGCCGGCGTGCGCCGACACGACGCCGGCGCGGTGCTCGCCCAGGGCAAGACGCTGCGGCTGCGCCATCCCGCCGATGCGATCGCCGCCGGCCTCGTCCTGGTGCCGGCCAACCGGCTGCAGGCGCTGCTGCAGCAGCGCTCGATCCGCGAGAACGTCGCGCTGCCGACGTTCCGCCGCTTCGGCGCCTGGGGCCCGGTGGCGATGAAGGCGGAGCGCGCGCGGGTCGAAGCGGCGGTGCGCCGCTTGCAGATCGACACCCGCGCCGAGTCGGAGCTGCGCCGGCTCAGCGGCGGCAACCAGCAGAAGGTCGTCATCGCGCGCTGGCTCGCGACCGGATTCCGCACGCTGCTCTGTTTCGACCCGACGCGCGGGATCGACGTCGGCACCAAGCGCCAGATCTATGCGCTGGTGCGCGAACTCGCCGCGGCGGGCGCGGCGGTCCTGCTGTTCACCTCGGAACTCGCCGAAATCCCGCTCGCCTGCGACCGCGCGGTCGTGCTGTTCGGCGGCCGGGTCGTCGCCGAACTGCCGGCCGGCGAGGCCGACGAGGCGACTTTGCTGCGCGCCGCGCACGGGCTCGTCGCACGCGCCGGGGCGGCCGCGTGAGCGCCGCGGCGCTTTCCCTGCCGGGCCGGCCCTCGCCGCTGCGCCGGTTCGTCGGACGCCATCTCGCGCTGCTCGGCATGCCGGCGCTGCTCGTCCTCGCCCTCGGCTTCACCGCGCTGATCCATCCCAACTTCGGCGCCTTCGACGTACAGTCGCTCGCCCTCGGCGCCCTGCCGCTGGCGATGGCCGCCGCCGCGCAGGCGGTGGTCGTGCTGTCGGGCGGCATCGACCTGTCGGTGGGATCGCTGATGGCGGTCGCCAATGTGCTGGCGGCGAGCACGATGCAGCATGCGACCTTCGGGCAAGCGCTCGGGCTGGCGGCGCTGATCCTGGTCGCCGGCGCGCTGCAGGGCGCCGCGAACGGGATCATCGTCGTCGTCTCGCGGATTCCCGACGTCGTGGTGACGCTGACCACCGGCTTCATCTGGGGCGGCGTCGCGCTGCTGATCCTCGAAAAGCCCGGCGGCGGCGCCCCGGAGGGATTCCTCGACCTCGCCGCCGGCACGCTGGTCTCGCCCTGGATTCCCAACGCGCTGATCCTGCTGGTCGTCTCGGTGGCGGTCATCTGGCTGCCGGTCAGCCGGAGCCGGCTCGGCCTGCTGATCTACGCGGTCGGCAGCGACCGGATCGCCGCCTTTCGCAGCGGCGTCGGCATCGCCGGCACGCGCATTCTCGCCTATGTCGTCGGCGGCGTCTTCAGCGCGCTCGGCGGCCTCGCGCTGACGATGACCACCGGCATCGGCGCGCCGCTCGCGGGGACCTATTACACGCTGAGCAGCGTGGCGGCGATCGTGATCGGCGGCGTGCGGCTCACCGGCGGGCGCGGCGGCATGGTCGGCCCGGTCATCGCGGCGCTGCTGCTGACGCTGATTCCGACCGACCTGATCTTCCTCGACATCGACCCCAATTACGGCCAGGTGATCCAGGGCACGCTGATCGTGCTGGTGGTGATGATCGGCGGGTTCGTCTCCGTGCTGCGAAGCCGCCGATGAGCGCGCCCGCCAATCCCGTCGGGGCGCACGGCCCGTCCCGGCTGCTTTCGGCGGGCGGCCTGCTCGACCTGCTGCGCCGGCGCACGATCATCGTGCTGATCCTGCTGCTCGCCGCCTTCGTCGCCGGCATCGAGGTCGCGCGGCCCGGCACGGTCAATGCGACCTGGATTTCCAACGCGCTGCTGTTCGCCGCGCCGCTCGGCATTCTGGCCGCGGGACAGACGCTGGTCATGCTGACCGGCGGCATCGATCTGTCGGTCGCGGCGATCGCCACCGGCGCCGCCTATATTCTCGCCACCAGCGCCTCGCTCGGCAGCGCCGCCGCGGTCGCGCTCGGCCTGCTGGTCGGGGTCGTCGTCGGCCTGGTCAACGGCGTCGGCATCGCGGTGCTCGGCGTCCAGCCGCTGGTGATGACGCTCGGCACCGGCCTGATGACCGGCGGCGTGCTGACCGTCTACAGCCAGCAGATGCTGGCGAGCGAGCCGCGCGTGCCCGACTTCATCCAGTCGCTCGGCGCCGGCAAGCTGCTGGGCGTCGTGCCGCTCGACCTGTTCCTGTGGGCGCCGATCGCCTTCCTGCTGATCTTCGGCCTCGCGCGCTCGGGGTTCGGGCGGCTGCTCTATGCGGTCGGCGACAACCGCGAGGCCTGCAAGCTCGCCGGCGTGCGCGTCTGGCAGGTCCTGCTGGTCGACTATGTCCTGTGCGGCCTGTTGGCCGCGATCGCCGGCCTCGTGCTGGTCGGCGGCACCAACGCCGCCGACCTCAGCCTCGCCGACGTCTATCTGCTGCCTTCGGTCGCGGCGGTCATCATCGGCGGCACCTCGATTTTCGGCGGCCGCGGCGGCTATGCCGGCAGCATCGTCGGCGCGCTGATCCTGACCGTGCTGACCAGCATATTGACGCTGCTCGACGCGCCCGAGCCGATCAAGCAGATCCTCTATGGCGCGATCATCCTGCTGCTCGCCGCCGCCTATGCCCGGCTGACCGATTGATGAGCCCGCCCGGACCCAGGCTGTGCGCGGCGACGCTCGACCGGGTCAACCCGGCCGTGCGCCGCCCCGGCTACGATCGCCGCGGAATCGGCGTCGGCCTCGCCCATCTCGGCGTCGGCGCGTTTCACCGCTGCCACCAGGGCGAATTCACCGACGATGCGCTCGAGGCGCGCGGCGGCGACTGGGCGGTCGTCGGCGTCAACCTGCGCGCCCCGCGCCTCGCCGGGACGCTCGGCGACCAGGACGGCCTCTATGCGCGGCGGCTGCGCGACGGCGAGGGAATCGACGATGTCAGGATCATCGGCTGCCTGCGCGAGATCATCGACGCCGAGGACGAGTCCTCGGCCGCGATCGCCGCGCTCGCCGACCCGCGCATCAAGGTCGTCACGCTGACGATCACCGAGAAGGGCTATTGCCACGTCCCGGCGACCGGCGCGCTCGACGAGGCCCATCCCGACATCGTCCACGATCGCGCCCATCCCGAAACGCCGCGTTCGGCGCCGGGCGTCCTGCTCGCCGCGCTCGAGCGGCGCTGGCGCGCCGGCGCCGCCGGCGTGACCCTGCTGAGCTGCGACAACATTCCCGCCAATGGCGCGGTTCTGCGCGGCGTCGTGCGCGCGCTCGCGCAAGCGCGGCCGCCGGCGCTGTCACGCTGGATCGCGACCAGCGTCAGCTTTCCCTCGTCGATGGTCGACCGGATCGCGCCGGCGACCACCGAGGCCGACATCGAGGCGATCGCCGCGCGGCTCGGCGTCGACGACCGCGCCTGCGTCGTCGGCGAGCCGTTCCGGCAATGGGCGATCGAGGACGATTTCGTCGCCGGCCGGCCGGCCTGGGACGCGGCGGGCGCGCAATTGGTCGGCGACGTCACGCCCTATGAGCGGATCAAGATGCGGGTGCTGAACGGCGCCCAGACGGCGCTGTGCACGCTCGGCGCGCTCGCCGGGCTCGACTTCACCTTCGAGGACGTCCGCCATCCCGTGCTGGAGCGGTTCGTCCGGGCCATGCTGGAGGAGGAGACCGCGCCGACCCTGCCCGCGGCGCCCGGCATGGAAGCGGGGCCGTACATCGACCTTTCCTTGCGCCGGCTGCGCAATTCCAGCATCCGCCACCGCAACCACCAGATCGCCACCGACGGCTCGCAGAAGATCGTCCAGCGGCTGCTGAACCCGCTGCGCGAGCGGCTCGCCGCCGGCGCGCCATTCGAGCGGCTCGCCTGCGCCACCGCCGGCTTCATCGCCTATGGCGCGGCCGCGGCGCCGCGCCACGGCGCCCGCTGGACGCCGTCCGATCCGTTCGCGGCGACCTTGCTGGAGATCGCAGAGACTTCGGCGGGCGACATGAACGCGCTCGCGCGCCGGGCGCTGGCGATCGAGGCGATTTTCGGCGCCGACCTCGCGGGGGCGCCGGCGGTCGTCGCCGCGATCGCCCGCCATTGCGCCGGGCTGCTGTCGGTCGATCCGGTCGGGTATCTCGCGGGGCTGTGAGCCCCACCCCCGGCTCCTCCCCGCAAGGGCGGGGAGGGGAGAGCGCCCGCGCTACAGGCCCAGCGCGCGCAGCTTGCCGTCGAGGAAGCTTTTGGCGCGCGGCACGTCGCTCTCGTCGAGATGCTCGATGATGATCGGGATGTTCGGGTGGCGCTCGGCGAGGCGGGTCAGGTAATGATCGTAGTCGAGCGAACCGAGCCCGGCGGCGGGCAGTTCGATCTGGCCGACGCCGCGGAACGTATGGCCCTCCGAGGCGCCTTCGAACAGCGCGGCGTGCTTCTCCGACTTGTCGGCGCCGGCGAGCTTGACGTCCTTGGCGTGGGCGATCCTGATCCTGTCCGCGAGCGCGTTGAACACCCGGTCGAGCTCGCCCTTCATGTCGCCGATGTTGTGCGCCTCGAAATAGTTGGTCGGGTCCATCAGCAGGCCGAGCGAGCCGTGGTTGATCTCAGCGAACATCCGCAGCGTCTCGTCGACCGAGCCGACGACATTGTTGACATAGGTCTCGAGCAGGAAGGTCGCGCCATGGTCATAGGCGACCTGGACGAGCTCGCGGATCACCTTCGCGCAGTCCGCGAAACCTTCCTCGGTGCGGTTCTTGGGATGGCTGACCCAGTCGCTGTCCTGTGCGAACGTGCCGGTCTCCGAGATCACATAGGGGCTGCCGAGATCGCGCGCGTGGCGAAGAATCGTTTTCAGATGGTCGAGCCGCTTGCGGCGCTCGCCCGGGTCGGGGTGGACGATGTTGGCATAGCCCGACACGCAGCAGATCGGCAGGTCGTGGTCGCGGAACACGTCGCGGATCTCCCGGCACTTGGCCTTGGTGATCGCCTCGGTCGACAGATCCATGCCGGCGAAGGCGAGGTCGAGCTGAACCGTCGTCATGCCCTGCGCGCGGATCCGGCGCGCCGTCTCCACGACGCCGTAGGGATAGTAGCCGGTGAAGATTCCCACATGCATCATTGGCGTCGCCTCCCGCGAACAGCGTCAAAAGTCGAATTCGGCGAGCGCGACCGGCCGGTTGCGGGCGATCGACCGGTAGCCCGCCTCGACCAGCGCCATCGTGCGCACATTGTCGGCGCCGGTCAGCGCCGGCGGCTCGCCCGAATCGAGCGCATGTTGCAACTGCTCCATCACGCCGGCGAAGGCGTGCGGGAACCATTGCGTCGACCAGCGCGGCTCGACCCAGGCGCCGGCGGTCGATTGCGCGGCGTAGCGCAGCGTCGACGGGCTGCCGCGCGGATAGTCCGGCCAGCCGATCGTGCCGGTGGCGAGCCCGGTCGTGCCCTCGACCCGCCATTTGATGAAACTATCCGCCCCGCCGCCCTCGCGCGCGGGGCCGGCCCAGACGTCCTCCATCGACAGCGCCACCAGCCCGCCGGGAAACCGCAGCGTGCTGATCGTGATCCCGTCGGTATGGGGAAATTTCGTGCGCGGATCGGCGCGCGCGACCGTGGTGATCGTCTCGGGATCGCCGAACAGATAGCGCAGCGCGTCGAGATGGTGGATCGCCATATTGAGCAGCGTCAGCCGGTCATAGGCCTCGAGGAACGGCTGCCAGTGCGGGATCGCGCGCATCTCGATCGTGGCGAGCACCGGCGCGCCGAGATCGCCGCGGTCGAGCAATTGCCTGAGCACGCGGATCGACTGGTCGTAGCGCATGTTCTGGTTGACCGAGAGGATCTTGCCGGCCGCCTGCGCCTCGGCGGCGAGCGCGCGCGCAATGGCGAAATCCATCGCCAGCGGCTTCTGCGCCAGGATCGCCTTGATATGCGGCTGTTTCAGCGCCAGCCGGATCAGCGCCGGCTGCTGGTCCGGCGGGAAGGCGAGGTCGAGGATTTCGACCGCCGGGTCCTCGATCAGGTCGGCGGGATCGTCATGCACGATCGGGATCGACCAGCGGCCGGCGGCCGCGGCCGCTTTGGCTCTCGTGCGCGAGGCGATCGCGACGACCGGAAAGCCGGCGCCGGAATAGGCGGCGAGCTGCACGTCGGCCATGATGAAGCCGGCGCCGACGCAGCCGATGCGAAAGCGCCGGCAGCGGATCGGCGCGTCGGGCGCAAAGCCCAGGGCGTCGGGCATCGGACTCCTCCCATGCCGGCGCGCGTGCGCCCGGCTTCGGCGCGGCGATTATGCGCGAGGGGACGCCGAACTCAAGCGAAGGC
Organism: Roseiarcus sp.; assembly: GCA_049509635.1. Lineage (GTDB taxonomy): Bacteria > Pseudomonadota > Alphaproteobacteria > Rhizobiales > Beijerinckiaceae > Roseiarcus. The sequence goes on along the minus strand of JBEKZS010000003.1, from coordinate 56,085 downwards.
CGATCCCGGCCTTCCTCACGCCCGCGAGCCCGTCACCCATTGCTCCTGGTCGATCAGCGCCCCGGTCATCGGGCCGCCGGCGCCGCTCAGCAGGAACAGCGCGAGGCGCGCGACATCGTCGGGCTTGATCAGCCGGCCGAACGGCTGCTGCGCCTCGGCCTCGGCGAGCCAGCCCTCGCCCTTGCCGAGCGTCACCCCCTGCATCTGCCGCTCGCCCGGCGTGTCGGCCCAGCCGAGGCAGATCCCGTTGACCCGGATGCGGTCGAAGCGATGGGCGTTGGCGGCGTTCTTGGTCAGGGTCGCCAGCGCGCCCTTGGTCGCCGAATAGATCGCCAGCTCCGGCGCGCCGCAATGGGCGTTGATCGACAGGATGTTGACAATCGCCCCGGGCGCGCCGCGCCGGCGCATGTCGGCGATCGCGCCCTGCATGAGGAAATACGGCGCGCGGGCGTTGACCGCGAACAGCCGCTCCCACATGGCGGGCGTCCCGTCGACGAACGAGGCGCGGTCGGTCAGCGCGGCGACATTGGCGAGCGCGTCGATGCGGCCGAATCGCGCGACGCACGCCTCGACCAGCGCGGCGGGCGCGGCGGGGTCGGCGAGATCGGCCGGATGCAGCGCGGCGGCGGCGCCGAGCGCCTCGATCTCCGCGACCACCCCGGCGCCGGCCCCGGCGTCGCGGCCGGTGACAAGCACGCCCGCCGCCCCCTGCCGCGCCGCCTCCAGCGCGATCGCGCGCCCGACGCCCTGGGTCGAGCCGGTGACCAGCAGGATCGCGCCGGCGATGGTCATGTCCATGTCTGTCCGTCCCCCCGCGGTCTCCAGGACGCCATGTTGGTCGAAGCGCGGGGCCGCGTCCAGCCGCTCACGCCGCCCGCGCCTGCCGCGCCGCCGCGCGCTTGCCGAGCCGGCGCCGGATCGGCCATGCGCACAGATGCGTCGCCCCCCAGCCGAGCAGCAGCGCGATGCCCGCGACGATGAAGGCCTCGGTCGTCACCGGCACGGCGGGTTCGTAGTCGCGCAGGGCGTTGTCGGCGGTCGTCGGGTCGAAATCCTCGACCAGGGCGGCGAGGCGGACCAGCGGGCCGCCGTTCTTGAACGCCTCCTGCTGGCGCTCCAGCCTGGCGGCGCGCGCCTCGTCGTCCTCGATCGCGGCGCCGCGCTGCCGGGCGAGCGCGTCGGCGTTGGCTTTCAGCTTCTCCACGCCCTGCGCCCGGGTCAGCGACTGGCTCGCCGCCTCGGCGTCGAACTGCGCGATGGCGCGGTCGAGTTCGTCGATCGCGCCGCCCAGTCGCTGGCGGTACTGCTGGGCGAATTCCGGCGCCTGCGAACCGGCGAGCGCGAACAGCAGGCCGATCGCCAGGGCCAGTCTTCGAATCAGCGGCATGCGGGTCTCATCGCGCGGCGGTCCCCGGCTGTCAAAGGCCGGGCGGGCGGGTTGGTTCCGGGACATCGGATCGTACGCAGGCGATTTGAAAAAAATGAAGTGCTCGGCAGCGAGCGCGGCCGCCGCTCGCGGTAACGAACCCAAGAGGCGTCGGGCGGCGGGCGATGTTGACGGCGCGCCGGCGATCGGCCTCTTATCGGCGATGCTCCCGGCGACCCGAATCGATGGCTGAATCCCCCTGTCCTGCGCGGCCATGGCCGGTCCTGCGCGCCTTCGCGGGCTGGCGGCCGGCCGATCTCGGACCGGACCTGATCGCCGGCCTGACGCTGGCGGCGATCGCGATCCCCGAGCAGATGGCGACCGCCCGGCTCGGCGGCTTTCCCCCGCAGATCGGCTTTCTCGCGCTGATCGCGGGCGCGCTCGGCTTCGCCGTCTTCGGCGCCAACCGGGCGATGTCGGTCGGCGCGGATTCGACGATCACCCCGATTTTCGCCGGCGGCCTCGCGCTGGTCGCGGCCGCCGGTTCGCCCGAATACGCCGCCCTCGCCGCGATCCTCGCGCTGATGGTCGGCGCCCTCCTGGTCGTCGGCGGGCTGTTCCGGCTCGGCTGGATCGCCGACCTCTTGTCGATCCCGGTCACGACCGGCTTCCTGGCCGGCATCGCGGGACACATCATCCTCAGTCAGGCGCCGGCGCTGCTCGGCGTCGCCGGCGCGCAAGGCTCGTCGATCGACAGGATCGTCGCGCTCGCCGCCGCATCGGGCTCGCTCAACCTCCTGACCCTCGCAATCGGCCTCGGCGTGCTGGCGCTGATGCTGGTCGGCGAGCGCGTGAGCCCGCGCGTCCCGGCCGCCCTGATCGGCCTCGGCGTCGCGACGCTGCTGACCGCCGTCCTCGGGCTCGAGCAGCGCGGCGTCGCCGCCCTCGGCGAGGTCGCCGCCGCCCTGCCGGCGCTGCGGCTGCCGGCCGCCACGCTCGACGATCTCACCCGAATCGCCCCGCTCGCCTTCATCGTCGCCGCCGTCGTGATGGTGCAGACCGCGGCGACGACGCGCGCCTTTCCCGCCGGGCGCGAGCCCGACGTCGATCGCGACTTCGTCGGCGCCGGCGCGGCGAGCGTGCTGGCGGGCCTCGTCGGCGCCTTTCCCGTCAATGCGAGCCCGCCGCGCACGGCGGTGGTGGTCGCGACCGGCGGCGCATCGCAATTGAGCGGGCTCGTCTGCGCCGCGCTGGTCCTGGCGCTGTCGGCGTTCGGGGCCGGCCTGCTGACCCATGTCCCCTATGCCGCGCTGGCGGGGGTGCTGCTGTTCATAGCCCAACGGATCGTCCGCGTCGCCACCTTCATCGACGTCTGGCGCCGGAGCCGCGCCGAATTCGTCCTCATCGTCGCGACGATGGCGGCGATCCTGTTCCTGCCGATCCAGCAGGGCGTCGGGCTCGGCATCATCATGTCGCTGCTGCACGGGACCTGGACGACGACCCGCGCCCGGACGGTCGAATTCGCGCGCCTTCCCGGGACGACGATCTGGTGGCCGAAGACCACGGCCGCGCAGTCCGGCGAGACGATCCCCGGCGTGCTGGTGATCGCGCCGCAGGCGCCGCTGTCGTTCCTCAACGCCTACGAATTCCAGCGGGCGATCCACAGGCTGACCGCCGCGCGCGCGCCGGTGCGGCTGGTGGTGATCGAGGCCAATAGCATCGTCGAGATCGACTACACCGCCGCGCAGGTCATGACCGCCAGCATCGCCCGGCTGCGCGCCGAGGGGATCGCGCTCGCCTTCGCGCGGCTGGAATCGGTGCGCGCCCAGGAGGCGCTCGTGCGGTACGGGCTGGAGGCGCTGATCGGGCCGGACCATCTTTTCCACAGCGTGGAGGAGGCGGTGCGCGCCCTGGCGCCCGGTCGGGCGGTCACGCAGGCGTCGCCCGCGCGTGGGAATACGGGTTAGGCGTCGCGGCCGCATTTCTCAATCGTCTTCGAGTCCGAGGAGCCGGATCTTGTCGGAAATCCTGATTGGCGTCGTCACCATCTCCGACCGCGCGAGCGCCGGCCTCTATGAGGACAAGGGCGGGCCGGGCATCGAGGCCGCCCTGGCCGCAATCCTGGCGACGCCGTGGCGACCCGTGCGCCGCCTGGTGCCCGACGAATCCGCGGTGATCGAGGCGACCCTGCGCGAACTCGCCGACGTCGCCAATTGCTCGCTGATCCTGACCACCGGCGGCACCGGGCCGTCGCCGCGCGACGTGACCCCGGAGGCGACCGAGGCGGTGAGCGACCGGATCCTGCCCGGCTTCGGCGAACTCATGCGGGCCAGGAGCCTGCTCGAAGTGCCGACCGCGATCCTGTCGCGCCAGCTCGCGGGGACGCGCGGCCATACGCTGATCGTCAACCTGCCGGGCAAGCCGGCGGCGATCCGCACCTGCCTCGACGCGGTGTTTCCGGCAATCCCTTATTGCCTGGACCTGATCGGCGGCGACCGGCTCGACACCGATCCGGCCGTCTGCAAGGCGTTCCGGCCGAAGGCCTGAGGCGGAGAGTCGCGGGCTCCGCCGACCCGGCGGGCGGCAGGGCGGATCCGCCCGTCAGCCCGATCCGTCGCCTGGCGCCTCGGGCGCGCGCCGGATGGCGGCGCGCATCGATCCCGCGCGAGCCCGCCTTTGCCCATATCGGGATTGGCCGGCGCTGTTGTCGACAGCCGCCGTCGCGGGCGGCGCGCAGGGCGCCTGCAAAACAGAAATCTGAGATAGATCTTCCCAAATTCCAAACGATCGGCTATAGTCCCATCATTAGCCCCTCGGCAGGAGCCCCGCAATGTCCGACCCAGCCGTCCCCACGCCGCCGCCCGCCGCCCGCCTCAGCGCCGTCGAGCGGGGAGTCCGCCGGCATCGCATCATCGAGCGCGCTCTCCGCGGATGGAGCTGCGACCAACGCGTCCGCAGGGCCGCCGACGACAAGGCGCAGGCCGTCGCCGCGCGGGGGAGCCGGACGGCGGCGCGCCGCCCACCTCCAACGCGGTTTCAATCTGGCTGCAACCCTCTGATTTGCCTCGATCGGGCGAGAAATGAATTTCCGAATATTTCCACACCGAAAGGACTTGTCGAGCGATGCGGCTCGGGGCGCCGCCCCGCGCGAAGAAGCCGGACGGCGGCGCGCCGCCGAGCCCCGCGCGGTTTCAATTTGCCAGCAACCCTCTGATTTGCCTCGATCGGCCGAGAAATGGATTTCCAAATATTTTCGCACCGAACGGACTTGTCGGGCGACGCCGCTCGGGGCGTCGCCCTGCGCGGTGCGCCCGACGGCGGTGCGCCGCAGAGCCCCGCGCGGCTTCAATTTGCCAGCAACCCTCTGATTTGCCTCGATCGGCCGGGAAATGAATTTCCAAATATTTCAACGGCGAAAGGATTTCTCGGGCGACGCGGCGGGCGCCGGTTCTGACTCGGGTCGTGCGGACGCTGGTTCGGGGCCGCCGGCCGGTCAGTCGTCGTTGCTGACCTTGGCGGGTCCCGACGGCGTCCGGCCGCCCCGCTTCTTGCCGTTCTTCTTGGCGTCGATCGGCCGCGGCGCGCACCAGCCGGGCAGATAGTTCGCCTCGTCGCTCTTGGCGAGCTCCATCGCCAAGGCCAGCGAACCCTCGAAATCCTTGCGCGCGGCCTTGTCCTTGATCCGGCGGCGCAGGAAGTCGGCCCACAGGAATTCGGAGAACGGCGTCGAATCCTTGGCGAAGCCGCCGAGCCGGCGCAATTCTCCGGCGAGCGAGCGGAACGGGTCGTCGGTCATGCCGACGACGGTCCGGGGAAGGTCTTCGTAGGGCCGCCGGCGGCCCTTGCCGTCATAGGGATGGGTCCAGGCGCGAAAATCGAGCACGGTCCAGAACGCGTCGTCATCGAGCTTGTGCAGGTCGGCGATCACGGTCGTGAAGACGCTCTTGACGCCGTTGTCGTGGAGCGCGCGCGTCAGATGATGGTGGTCGGTGAGAAACGGCGCCTTGCCGGGGCCGAGGATGACCGGGACCATGTGCGAGCCGAGGAACCGCTCGAGCTTGTCGGGATCGAAGGCGCGCCAGGCTCTCCGCTTCTCCTCGACCTCGCGCATGCCGAGCGTCATCTGGGTCGGCCTGAGATCGAGAATCGGCGTCGGCGACAGCACCGGCTCGCGCAAATGGGGAATCATCGCCGCCTCCTGAATAAATCGACGAAATGCCGGCGCAAATTGCCGCGCCCGGAACTTCCGGTCAATTCGCGCGCGCGGCCGGGCGGCGACGCGCCGATTGACCGGTCCGATCAAATCATGCTCTGTCCGCCCGCGCCGGCGGGCCTCCTCGCGCGCCGCCACGATGCGATCGAAACCCGAAGACTCACAAATGCGGCCTGAGCGATACGACGCCCGCGAGGCGGAGCCGAAATGGCAGAAAATCTGGGCTGAACGGGCGATCTTCGAGACGCGCGAGGACGACGCGCGCGCCAAATATTACGTGCTCGAAATGTTCCCGTACCCATCCGGGCGCATCCACATGGGCCACGTGCGCAACTATGCGATGGGCGACGTGGTCGCGCGCTACAAGCGCGCGCGCGGGTTCAATGTGCTCCATCCCATGGGCTGGGACGCGTTCGGCATGCCCGCCGAGAACGCGGCGATGCAGAACAGGTCGCATCCCGCCGCCTGGACCTACGCCAATATCGCGGCGATGCGCGGCCAGCTGAAATCGATGGGCCTGTCGCTCGACTGGTCGCGCGAGATCGCGACCTGCGACCCCGCCTATTACAAGCACCAGCAGAAGCTGTTCCTCGACTTTCTCGGCGCCGGCCTCGTCGCGCGCAAGAAGTCGAAGGTCAACTGGGACCCGGTCGACCAGACCGTGCTCGCCAACGAGCAGGTCATCGACGGGCGCGGCTGGCGCTCGGGCGCGCTGGTCGAGCAGCGCGAGCTGACCCAGTGGTTCTTCAGGATCACCGACTACGCGCAGGACCTGCTCGACGCGCTCGACGGCCTCGACCGCTGGCCCGACAAGGTGCGCCTGATGCAGCGCAACTGGATCGGCCGCTCGGAAGGCCTGCTGGTGCGCTTTGCGATCGATCCGGCCTCGGCGCCGGCGGTCGCCCGCGCGGCGGGCGCGGCGGAGCTCGAGATCTACACGACGCGGCCGGACACTCTGTTCGGGGCCAAATTCATGGCGGTGTCGCCCGACCATCCGCTCGCCGCCGCCGCGGCCGCGCAGGACCCTCGGCTCGCCGCCTTCATCGAGGAGTGCCGGCGCGTCGGCACCTCGCTCGCCGCGATCGAGACCGCCGAGAAGAAGGGCTACGACACCGGGCTGCGCGTCATCCATCCCTTCGACGCGTCCTGGCGCCTGCCGGTCTATGTCGCCAATTTCGTGCTGATGGACTACGGGACCGGCGCGATTTTCGGCTGCCCCGCGCACGACCAGCGCGACCTCGACTTCGTCAACGCCTACGGGCTCGGCGCGACGCCCGTGGTCTGCCCGCCCGGCGTCGATCCCGCCGCCTTCGTCATCGACATGGAGGCCTATGTCGGCGACGGCGTGATGATCAATTCGCGCTTCCTCGACGGCATGACCATCGAGGCGGCGAAGGCGGAGGTCGCGCGCCGGCTCGAGGCGCAGACGCTCGGCAATCGCGCGCAGGGCCGGCGGCAGGTCAATTTCCGCCTGCGCGACTGGGGCATTTCGCGCCAGCGCTACTGGGGCTGCCCGATCCCGGTCATCCATTGCGCCGATTGCGGCGTCGTCCCGGTTCCCGCCGCCGACCTGCCGGTCGTCCTGCCCGAGGACGTCAGTTTCGATTCGCCGGGCAATCCGCTCGACCGCCATCCCGCCTGGAGGGACGTCGCCTGTCCGCAATGCGGCGGACCGGGCCGGCGCGAGACCGACACGATGGACACGTTCGTCGATTCCTCGTGGTATTTCGCCCGCTTCACCGATCCGACCAACGCGACCGCGCCGACGACGCCCGCGATCGCGAACCGCTGGCTGCCGGTCGATCAGTATATCGGCGGCGTCGAGCATGCGATCCTGCATCTGCTCTATTCGCGCTTCTTCACCCGGGCGATGCGCCGCTGCGGCCATCTCGATCTCGACGAACCCTTCGCCGGCCTGTTCACCCAGGGCATGGTCGTCCACGAGACCTACCGCCACCCCGAGGGCCAGTGGATCGCCCCGGCCGAGGTGCGGATGGAAGCCGGCCCCGACGGGCGGCGCGCGATCCTGATCGAGGGCGGCGCCGAGATCGAGATCGGCCCGATCGAGAAAATGTCGAAGTCGAAGCGCAACACGGTCGATCCCGACGACATCATCGCGACCTACGGCGCCGACACCGCGCGCTGGTTCATGCTGTCGGATTCGCCGCCCGAACGCGACGTCATCTGGACCGAGGCGGGCATCCAGGGCGCGTTCAAGCAGACGCAGCGCCTGTGGCGCCTCGTCTGCGAGATCGAGCGCGTCGCCGGGCCCGAGCGGCCCGGGGCGCCGGCGTCGTTCTCCGAAGCGGCGCTGGCGATCCGCCGCGCCGCGCATCGCGCGCTCGCCAGGGTCGAGGACGAGGTCGAGCGGCTGCGGTTCAACGTCTGCATCGCGACGATCTACGAACTCGCCAACACGCTCGGCGCCGCGGTCGGCGACGTCGCGGAGGCGGAAGTTCCGCCCGACCTTCGGTTCGCCTTCGCCGAGGCGGGCGACATATTGGTCAGCCTGTTCGCGCCGATGATGCCGCATCTGGCCGAGGAATGCTGGTCCGCGCTCGGCCATGACGGCCTCGTCGCGCAGAGCCCGTGGCCGGTCGCAGACCGCGCGCTGATCGTGCGGTCGCAGATCACGCTGCCGGTCCAGGTCAACGGCCGCAAGCGGGCCGACCTGACGATCGATCGCGACGCGGACGACAAAACGGTGACCGCCGCCGCATTAGCGCTCGACGCGGTGCAGCGGGCGTTGGATAATCGGCCGGCGAAAAAGGTCATCGTCGTGCCGCTGAGGATCGTCAATGTGGTCGTCTGAGCGCAAGACCGGCCGACAGGATTGGCGGTTGGCGGTCATCGCCCTGGCGCTGCCGCTGTGCGGATGCTTCGCGCCGATGTACGGCGAGGCCTTCCACCCGGGGCTGGCCGACGAAATGCGCGCGATCGCGATCGCGCCGATCAAGGATCGCATCGGCCATTATCTCGGCGATGACCTGGCCGCCGACCTCAACGGCACGGGGGAGACGCCGGAGCCGAAATACCGGCTGACCGTCGCGGTGACGGTCGGAATCGCCTCGCCGACCGTCACCTCGCAATTGCAGGTCGCGAACGCCGCGACGGAGACCGGCACGGCGACCTTCACGCTGACCCCCGCCGGCGGCGGGACGACGCTGTTCACCGGCGTCGCGGCCGCCACCGCGGTCTACGATCGCACGGAGGACCGCTTCGCCAATCTGCGCGCGCAACGCGACGCCGAGATCCGGATGGCCAAGTCGCTGTCCCAGGAAATCGGACTGCGCGTGGCCGCCTATCTCGGGGGGCCGAAATAGCGGCGGGCCCGCAACGGCGCGAGCGATCGAATCCGCGGAGGGCGCTCCGGCGGGACCCTGGTTTCGCCGCGGGGAGCGCAAGGTTCCGGATGCCGGCGAGTCCGGGCCGTCTCGCCGTCCTGGCGATCAGCCTGGCGCCGGCCGGGGCGGCGGGCGCCGATCTTCCCCCGAAAGTTGCGCCGCCCGCGCCGGCCCTGCTTTCCCCGACGCCGGTCGCCGGCTGGACCGGGCTCTACGCCGGCTCGTACCTGGGCGGCGCCGTCGGCGTGTTCTCCGACCGCGCCAGGTCGGCGGGCCGGTGGACCGCGCTCGGCGGCGCGACCGGCGCCCTGGTCGGCTACGCCTGGCGAAGCGGCGCGATCGTCTACGGCGTCGAGGGCGATCTCGGCGCCAACAATCTCGACCGCAGGTTCGCCGCCGCGCCGGGCATGGTCGCCAGCCAGGCCCAGAGCATCGATTCGGTCCACCTCCGGGCCCGCGCCGGCTATGACCTGGGTGGCCTCCTGCCCTTCGTGGCGGGCGGCGTCGCGGAAAACCGGAGCGTCATGTTTCAGCGGGCCCCGCTCGATTTCGAAGGCCAGACGCGCGATCGCGCGGGCTGGACCCTCGGCGCCGGGGTCGACGTCGCGCTGAATCTGCCGATCCTCGGTCCATCGGTGGTCCGGGCCGAATATCTCTACGAGGGGCTGCCGGCGGCGACCTACGATCTCGGCGGGCCGGTCGTCCGCGAGAGCATGTCGGCGCAATATGCGCGGTTCGCGCTGATCACGACGATGGGCGAGGGCTGGCGCGGTTCGCCCGACGAGCCCGCGGCATGGGACGGCAATTACGTCGGGGCGATAGGCGGGCTGTCGGGACATCGCATCGCCACCCAGGGTCTCGGCCAGCAGCAGGCCTTCGCGGCCCGCGGGCCGATCGAAGGCGTCTATTCCGGCTACAACTGGATGTTCGGCCGGGGCATGCTGGGCGTCGACGGCGCCACGCTGCTCGCCGACGTCGTCGGCCGCGGCCCCGAGCCCGGCGCCGCCTCGATCGCCTACCAGAATTTTCTCGAGAGCGACTTCCGGGCGCGCGCCGGCTATGCGGTCGGTCGCTTCATGCCATTCCTGGCCGCCGGGCTGGACTTCGGGGCGAGCCAGCAGACCGATGCGGCGACCGGGGCCACGAAGGGCAATCTGCCGGTCCTGGCCGGCACTTTGGGCGCCGGGGTCGAATTCATGGCGACGGAGCTGGTGGCGGTGCGGGCGGAATATCTCCACTCGCATTCGCTCGCCGACGACAGCACCCATCTCGACGGCGACCAGTGCTGTGGGCAGACCCGCGTCAGCAACAGCGTCCGGGTCGGCGCCGCCTACTTCTTCCACTGATTCCAGTGACCAGGCGCGCGATCGGCGGCAATCCAGGCGGGGGCGGAACTTGCCGCGACTGTTCACGGGTCTCGAACTGCCCGCCGCGATCGCGGCCGAGCTCACCTTGCTGCGCGGCGGCATCGCGGGGGCGCGCTGGCTGGACGCCGCGAATTTTCACGTCACGCTGCGGTTCATCGGCGATGTCGACGATCGGGTCGCGCGCGAAGTCGCCGAAGTCCTCGACGAAATCCGCCGTCCATCCTTCTGCGTGGCGGTCGAGGGGCCCGGCTGGTTCGGCGCCGATCGACCCCGCGCGATCATCGCCAGGATCAAGCCGACCGCGCCGCTGATGGATCTGCAGGCCGAACAGGAGCGCCTCCTGCGGCGCATCGGGCTCGCGCCGGAAACCCGCAGGTTCACGCCCCACGTGACGCTGGCGCGGCTGCGCGCGCCGTCGCCGCACGCGGTCGCCGACTATCTCGGCCTGCGCGGCGATTTTCCCGCGCTTCGGTTCGAGGCGAGGCGTTTCGTCCTGTTCACGGCGCGCGAATCGACCGGGGGCGGCCCCTATCTGGTCGCGGCCGCCTATGATCTGCTGGAGCCGCAACGCCCATGGACCTGAAGATCGACCCGGCAAGTCGGCGCGTGTCGCTCGACCCGCGCGATCCCCGCTTCTTCGAAGATCCCTATCGCGCTTATCGCGCGATCCGCGCCGCGACGCCCGTGTTCTTCTGGGAGCAATATGGATTCTGGTGCTTCGCCCGCCATGCCGAAGTCTCCGCGCTGCTGCGCGACCGGCGGTTCGGGCGCCAGATCCTGCATCTCGCGACGCGGCGGGAACTCGGCTGGCCGGAGCCGCCCGCCCATATCGCGCCGTTCCTGGCGCTGGAGCGCCATTCGCTGCTCGAACTGGAGCCGCCCGAGCACACCCGCCTGCGCAATCTCGTCAATCGCGCCTTCGTGTCGCGCCAGGTCGAGCGGCTCGCGCCGCGCATCGCCGCGCTGGCCCATGCTCTGATCGACGGGTTCGAGTCGCGCCGCGCGTGCGACCTCATCGCCGATTACGCGGTCCCGATCCCGGTCATCGTCATCGCGGAGCTGCTCGGCGTACCGGCCGAAGCGGCGCCGCGCCTGCTCGACTGGTCGCACCATATGGTCGCGATGTATCAGTTCGGACGCGACCGCGCGGTCGAGGATCGCGCGATCGCGGCGACGCGCGAGTTCTCCGCCTTCCTGTGCGACCATATTGCGCAGCGTCGCGGCGCGGCCGCCGACGACCTGATCAGCCGGCTGATCGCGGCCGAGGCCGAAGACGGGCGGCTCAGCGAGGATGAACTGGTCGCGACCTGCGTGCTGCTGCTCAACGCCGGCCACGAGGCGACCGTCCACGCGACCGGCAATGGCGTCAAGGCGATGCTCGAGGCGCGCGTCGATCCGCGCGCGGCCTTCGCGACCCGCGCCGGCGCGGCGGCCCTGGTCGACGAGCTCTTGCGCTTCGACGCGCCGCTGCATCTGTTCACGCGCTATGCGCTGGAGGACGTCGATCTCGACGGCGTTCGGCTGCGGCGCGGCGACCGTATCGGCCTGTTGCTGGGCGCCGCCAATCGGGATCCCGAGCGCTTTTCCGACCCCGACGCGATCGACGCGATACGCGCGCCCAACCCGCATGTCTCGTTCGGCGCCGGCATCCATTTCTGCGTCGGCGCGCCGCTCGCGCGGCTAGAAATGGAGGTCTGCCTGCCGATCCTGTTCGCGCGCCTGCCGGGCCTGCGGCTCGCGGAGCCGCCGCGCTATCGCGACAGCTTCCATTTCCACGGCCTGGAACGGCTTCGGGTCCGCTGGTGAGGTCGGCCCCCGAAGAGTCGGACGCGGCGCGTCAGTTGCAGTCGGCGACCAGCAGCTGGCAATCGCCCTTTTCGCAGGCGCGCATCGCGCTGGCCTCGGCCTCCTTCTTGGTCGGCGCCTTGCCCCAGCCGCCGTCGTGGCCGTTGGTCGCGAAGGCGCCGCAGCGTTGATAGGAGACCACCGACTTGCAGCTCGCGCCGCCGGATTTGGCGCAGAATTTCTGGCCGTTCTCGACCGCCTCGGCCTCGGTGTCGCCGCCGCCGATCCCGTAGGCGGCGTCGACGCTGGTGGCCGACAGGTCGACCGAAATCGCGCCCCAGGCGGTTTCGGCCGCAGCGGCCGGCGCCGCGGCGAACAGACCTGCGGCGCCGAGGCCGGCAATCATCCATTTCGAAAATGTCGTCCGCATCGTCTATCCCTGCTGCCTGCGCCGGCGGCCTCCCGGCCCACTTGTCGATCCCGCAAATCTCTTGTCATATGGCGAGATGACCGGCAATCCAATTTCAAGAATTACGCCGTGGTTAATCCCCGCCCTGGCAAATTGAGTTAATGGATAACCACAAGATTGAGCTTTGCCGTTCGGATGATATTCTGTTTTGATTTGCGCCTACCTCTATGGTCTCTTCGTTCTGAAAGACGAATACGTTGTCTAAATCATCTGAACGATTCGGACGACGGCAATTCACTATGCTTTGCCTGGCGCGCCGCCGCCATCGGCGACGACGTCGGGCCCAACCAACAGGAGAGGCCATCATGAAGAGATCGATATTGGCGGCGGCGGTTTTCGTCCTGGGCGGGGTCGCGGCCCATGCCCAGTCCGACCTGTCCTGTGCGGATCTATTGAAGGCCAACGCCCAGATCGACGCGGCGACCAAGGCCGAGGCGGCCAAGGATGCGAGCGCCGCCGCGATGGACAAGAGAATCAACGATTACTGCGCCAAGAACCCGGCCGCAAAGGCGTCGGAGGCCATGGAGAAGGCGCTGCAATGAAGGTCGGCGCCGCGCGCCGTTCCGGTCGTCGAGGCCGCCCGCGGGCGGCCTCGCTCGCTTGACCGGTCCCGACCGCACGAATTCGTCAATTCCCCTCCCTGCGCTATTGATGTAGGAACCCGTGACGGAACAGACTCCGAGAGCGGGCGTTTGCGTCCTGTTCATGAGGGGGGCTTGATTTGGGAATACCCTTGATGCAGATGGCGCGTGTCGGCGCCTATGTGCTCGGCCAGCGTCTGTCGGGCGTAAAACGCTACCCGCTGGTGCTGATGCTGGAGCCGTTGTTCCGCTGCAATCTCGCCTGCGCCGGCTGCGGCAAGATCGACTATCCCGACAAGATCCTCAATCAGCGGCTCTCGGTCGCCGAAAGCGTCGAGGCGATGGAGGAGTGCGGCGCGCCCGTCGTGGTGATCGCGGGGGGCGAGCCCTTGCTGCATCGCGAACTGGCCGAGATCGTCGGCGCCGCGCTCGCGCGCGGCAAATACGTGACGGTCTGCACCAACGCCCTGCTGCTGGAAAAGAAGCTTCCGCAATATAAGCCGCATCCGCGTTTCAACTGGTCGATCCACCTCGACGGCGACCCGGAAATGCACGACCGGTCCGTCTGCCAGACGGGCGTGTACGATCGTGCGACCGCGGCGCTGAAGGCGGCCAAGCAGGCGGGCTTCCGCGTCAACATCAATTGCACGCTGTTCGACGGCGCGGATCCCGCGCGCGTCGCCGCCTTCCTCGACGAGACCAATCGGCTCGGCGTCGAAGGGGTGACGATTTCGCCCGGTTACGCCTACGAGCGCGCGCCCGACCAGAAGCACTTCCTCAACCGCAACCGCACCAAGCAGCTGTTCCGCGACATTTTCGCGCGCGGCAAGACCCAGAAGGGCAAGGGCAGCAAGGCCTGGGGCTTCTATCAATCCGCGCTGTTCCTCGATTTCCTCGCGGGGAATCAGAGCTATCATTGCACGCCGTGGGGCAATCCGACCCGCACCGTGTTCGGCTGGCAGCGGCCCTGCTACCTGCTCGGCGAAGGCTACGCCAAGACCTTCAGGGAGCTGATGGACTCGACCGACTGGGACAAATACGGCGTCGGCAACTACGAGAAGTGCGCCGACTGCATGGTCCACAGCGGCTTCGAGGCGAGCGCCGTCACCGACGCGCTCAACCATCCCATGAAATTGCTGAAGGTCGCGATCTCCGGCGTGCGCACCGAGGGGCCGATGGCGCCCGACATCCCGCTCGACAAGCAGCGGCCGGCCGAATTCGTCTTCTCTCGACACGTCGAGGCCAAACTCGCCGAGATCGACGCCGGAAAGGTCCGCGCCGAGGAGAACGCGAGCGCCGATTGACGTCGGCTGGCGCGGCGCGCGAATTTCCGCGGTCGCCGCCGGCTTCACCCCGCGCCGTCGCCCGCCGCCACCAGCCGGGCCGCGGCGTGGCCGGAGCGGACCGCCCCCTCGATGGTCGCCGGCAACCCGGTCTGGACGTAATCGCCGGCGAGCAGGAGATTGCGCCACGCCGTGCGGCTCGGCGGGCGGCGCGCGTTCTCCTGTGGGGTCGCGGCGAAGGTGGCGCGGCGTTCCTTGATGATCCGCCAGGACGGCAGATCGTCGGACAACCCGGTCAGCGCCGCCACTTCGCGCCAGATATCGGCGGCGAGTTGTTCGCGCGGACTGTCCATCAGACGATTGGCGTCGCTGACGGTGACCGACAGCCGGTCCGGATAGGTGAACAACCATTGGGTGGTCGCGTTGACGACGCCGAGGATCGGCGGCGTTCCCGCGGGCGGCGGCGCATCGAAATGCGCGTTCAGGATCGCGTTGAAGGTCAGCGGCGTGGAGAGGCCCGGCACGAGAGCGGACGCAACTTGGGCCGGCGTGGCGAGGACGAGCCAGTCATCCGGCCGAAGCGCGATCGAGTCGTGCTCGAACTCGAGCCTCGTCACGAGGTCATCGACCAATTCCAGCCCACGCAGGCGGCGCTCGAACCGCACCTGCGCGCCCGCGCGCCGCAGCAGTTTCAGTGCGGGATCGACGAAGGCGCGCGAGAGGCCGTTGGCGGCGACCAGCGGATGGCAGGCGCGGCCGCCGCGCGCCAGCGTCTCGCGCAGGGTCGAGGCCGCGAGCGCCGCCGCGCCCCCGACCGGGTCGCAGTTGAGCGCCGCGACGAGGAAGGGCTCCCAAAGCCGCTCGTAGAGCGTGCCCGAGCATTTCAGGACTTCGCCGATCGTGGCGCCGGGCCGCGCCGTCAGCAGCCGGGCGGCAGGGAGATATTCCAGCGCCCGCGTGCCGAGCGCGCGCCGGCTCTCGAACAGCAGCCACCACGGCAGCGGCCCCTCGTTGGGGCGCAGCGTCCAGCGTTCGCCGCTCGCCGCGTCGGCGAACGCGATCGCGCAACGCGCCGGCCCACGCATCTCCTGGCGCGCGCCGATCGCGTCGAGATAGGCGAGCGCCGACCGGTTGCCCGACAACAGGAGATGATTGCCGTTGTCGATCGTCATGGCGAGGGTTTCATCGAAATAGGACCGGCAGCGCCCGCCCGCCTGGCGCGACGCCTCGTGCACGACGATCTCGAACCGGCCGCCGGCCAGAGCGGTCGCCGCCGAGAGCCCGCCGAGTCCGGCGCCGACGACATGAACCACGGGTTTGGACATCACAGAAAGCCGTAGCGCGCGACCGCGAGCAGGAGCCGCGCGAGGGGAACGTGGACCCGCGCGCGCGGCGGCGCGAAACCGCGCCGCTCGAGCCGCGCGAGTACCGCCTGGTAGGCCGCGGCCATCAGCCGCGGCGCGCGGACGGCGACCCGCGGGCAGTCGTCCATGAGCGCCTTGGCGAGGCCAAAGCGGCGATGGGCCTCTTCGATCAACGGTCGCGCCGCCGCCGCGAGGCCAGGCGAGGCGAGCGCCGCGCCTGGATCGGTCCCGGCGATCCCCGCCGCCGCGAGCGCCTCGCGCGGAAGATAGAGGCGGCCGAGCGCGCAATCCTCGTCGAGGTCGCGCAGGATGTTGGTCAATTGCAGCGCGCGGCCCAGATGATCGGCGAGCGCCTCGCCGGTTCGCCCGTCGAGGCCGAAGACGCGCGTTGAAAGCCGCCCGACCGCGCAGGCGACCCGGTCGACGTAGAGATCGAGCCTCGCCTGATCCGGCGCGCGGATGTCCTCGACGACATCCATCTCCATCCCGTCGATGACAGCCAGAAAGTCGCGGCGCTGCAGGTCATAGGCGGCGATCGATTGCGCGAGGCCGTTCAGGGGCTCGGGCGGCCGGCCGGCGAACACCGCGTCGATGTCGCGCCGCCAGTCCGCCAGTTCGGCCTGCCGCTCCCGGCGATCGCGCGCGCAATCGTCGGCGATGTCGTCGACTGCGCGACAGAAGCCGTAGATGTCGAACATCGCCCGTCGCCGGGCGCGCGGCAGCATGCGCATCGCGACATAGAACGAACTGCCGCGCGGCGCGGGCAGGCTGGGCGCTGCGGGGCTCATCGGCCGCGCGCCGGCGCCGGCGCCCGCGCGCCCTGGCCGCGGACGCGCGCGATGGCCCCCTCGGCCGCGCCGAGCAGCGCCGACCAGACAAACGCGGCCCTGCCGGGATGGACGCGCTCGCTCAGCGGGTCGCGCCGGCGCAGGCGCGCCACATTGGCGCGCGCCAGCCGGACGGTCGCACCGATCTCGCAGGCGAGCCGCAGGTCGCTCACCCCAGCGGCCAGTTCGCCCCCCTCGTCGAGCAAGGCGTCCGACCTGTCGGCGAGTTCGACGATCGCGGCGCGCAGGGCCGGAGTCGCGCGTGGCGCGGCGAGGTCGGCGCGTCGCGCACCCGCGCGCGCGAGCGCGTCCTCGGGCAGGTACACGCGGTCGAGCCGCGCGAAATCCTCGCCGCAGTCCTGGAGATGGTTGATGACCTGCAGGCTGGCGCAGACCGCGTCGCTCGCCGGCCACAGCGCCGCGCTCTCGCCGTGGACGTCGAGCACGAACCGGCCGACCGGCATCGCCGAAAGTGCGCAATAATCCATGAGGTCCTGCCAGTCGCGATAGCGGGCCTTGGTCACATCGAGACGGAACGCCGCCAGCAGATCGCGCGCATGGACCGGGCTCAGATCGCGCGCCGTCAGCGCCGCGCGCAGCGCGACGCCGCTGGGCTCTGCGTCGGCGGCGCCGGTCAGCGACGCCTCGAGCGAATCGAGCGCGTCGAGCTTGGCTCGCGGGGTCAGCGCGGCGTGGTCGGCGACGTCGTCGGCGGTGCGCGCGAACCGGTAGAAGGCGAGGATGACAGGTCGATATTGCGGCGCCACCAGACGCGAGGCGACGGGAAAATTCTCGTCGCCCTCGCCCTTGCCCGACCGTGCGGCTTCCGCCGTCATCGCCGCCCTCGCTCCGCCGTCGCCGCCTGGACGCGACCCTTCCAGAGGCCGCCGCGCCCCCGCCAGTAGAGGTAGGCGGAATCGATCGTGAACGCCAGATAGGCGGCCGCGATCAGCGGCAGCGCAAGCCCCCAGATGGTCGCGCGCCCGTAAAAACGCAGGATCGGCTGAAACGCCAGCGCGATCATGATCCAGGCGACGAGGCCGAGCAGCGCCGCAGCGCCCGACGCGAACAGCGCGGCGGCCGGCGCGACCAGGAAGGTCAGCGCCATTCCTGCGACCGCGGCGACGAGCCGCCACGGCGAATAGCCGAGTTGCGCATAAGCCGAGCGCCGGACCATCGCCGCGATGTCGCGGAACGCCGGATAGGCGCGCAGGCTGACGACGCGGCGGGTCAGGGCGAGCGCCAGCGGCCCCTGCGGCTTCATCAGCGCGGCGAGCGCGCAATCGTCGATCAGCGCGGAGCGGATCGCCGAAAGGCCGCCGGCGCGGATCAGCGCGTCGCGATCGGCGAGCATGCAGCCGCCCGCCGCCGCCGCCGTGCGCGCCCTGAGGTCGCCGACCCAGGCGAAGGGATACAGCATCTGGAAGAAGAACACGAAGGCGGGGATCAGGGCCCGCTCGGCGAAGCTCTCGCAGCGCAGCCGCGCCATCAGCGAGACCAGCGCAAAGCCGCCCGCCTCGGCGCGGCGGACGAGCGTTTCGAGCGAGTCGGGCGCAAACTCTATGTCGGCGTCGCAGAACAGCAGGCGCGCCGGCGCCGGGTCACGCCGGCCGGCCTCCTCCAATCCCTGGTTCATCGCCCAGACCTTGCCGCTCCAGCCGGCCGGCCGCGGCGCGCCGTCGAGGACGACGAGCCGCTCCGGCGCGCCCGCCGCGGTCGCCGCCGCCCGCGCGACGCCGGCGGTGCCGTCCTCGCTCTCGTCGTCGACGAGCACGATTCTGAACGGTCCGGGATAGGCCTGGCGCAGCAGCGAGCCGACGCAGGCGCCGACGTCCGCCGCCTCGTTGCGCGCGGGAATGATCGCGACGATTTCGGGCCAGGCCGGCGGATCGGGGTCGCGCGGCCAGGAGACGTCGCGCTCGCGCGCGCGCCAGAAGCCGCCGCGCCCGGCGAGCAGATAGATCCAGATTGCGAGCGCGGCCGCGGCGAGAATGAGGCTCATGGGATCAGGCCCTCTCCCCGGAACCAGGCGAGCGCGTCGTCGAGCCCCTCGCGCCAGGGCCGGTGGACATAGTCGATCTCGCGCTCGGCCTTCGACGAACTGAAGTACATGCGGTTCTTCGCCATCCGCAGGCCGTCCGCGGTGATGAACGGCTCCCGGCCGGTGAATCGCGCGACGGCTTCGGCGGCGAAGGCCAGCGGAAACAGCGGGGCGCGCGGCAGCCTGACGCGCGGCGGCTTGCGGCCCATCGCGGCGGCGATCGCCGCGAGCAGGTCGCCGAACGCGACATTGTCGCCGCCCAGAATGTAGCGCTCGCCGATGCGCCCGCGCGCGAGCGCGGCCAGATGGCCGGCGGCG
This sequence comes from Roseiarcus sp., assembly GCA_049509635.1. Taxonomy (GTDB): domain Bacteria; phylum Pseudomonadota; class Alphaproteobacteria; order Rhizobiales; family Beijerinckiaceae; genus Roseiarcus. The sequence goes on along the minus strand of JBEKZS010000003.1, from coordinate 37,127 downwards.
ACGTCGTCGACATGGACGAGGTTCAGCCCGGTGTCGACGTAGGCGGGCATGCGCCCATTCGCCGCCTCCACCAGAATCCGCCCGGTCGGGGTCGGCCGACGGTCGCGCGGACCGATCGGGGTCGATGGATTGACGATGACAGCGGGGAGCCCCTGCGCGATCATGCGCTCGACCAGGCGCTCTGCGGCGACCTTGCTGCGCTTGTAGGCGCCGATCGCCTGCGCCTCGTCGAGACCGGCGCGCTCGTCGCCGATCGCGCCCGTGCGCAGCGCGAGGGTCGCGACGCTGCTCGTATAGACGATCCGCGCGACGCCCGCGGCCGCGGCGGCCTCCATCGCGTTGCGCGTGCCCTCGACATTGGCGGCGACGATCTCCCGTGGATCGCGCGCCCATAGCCGGTAGTCGGCGGCGACGTGGAAGAGATAGCGCACCCCCTGCATCGCAGCCTTCATGGCGGCGGGATCGCGCAGGTCGCCGATGGCGATCTCGACGCCGGGCGGCAGGGCGCCGCGCGGGCTGGTCGGGCGCAACAGCGCGCGGACGGATTTCCCTCCCGCGTGCAACGCCGCGGCGACCGCCGAGCCGACGAACCCTGAAGCGCCGGTGACGAGCACGCGATCCTCGGCGCCGATATCGACCGTCATCGCGCCCGACGCCCGTGGAACGCCCGCCATGTTCGATTCGCGGCTCGTGCGGAACTCAAGGCGCCCCCTTGCGGTCAGTCTGGCACCCTACCAAAGTCGCGGCCGTCGACCAAGGATGCGCGGCCGCGGGTGGGCGGACTATCGCGGAGGCGCCGGCGCCCGAAGTTTCGGCGCCGGCGCGATTGCCCGACCCGGCGACTTGACAAGCCCGCGACCGCGCGCGAGCCTCCTGACCGTTTGGTCAAGATTTGGCTGCGCCGCGGCGGCAGACCGGGGGCTTGCATGACGATCGCCCAAGAGACGAACCGGCCGCGCGTCGCCGCCGGCCTCCTCGATCCCGACGCGCTCGCCGAGAATTTCGGCGACCTGCATCCCCCGCTCAGCCGCCACGAGGCGCTGGTCGAGGCCGACCGTTGCTACTTCTGCTACGACGCGCCCTGCCAGCAGGCCTGTCCGACCTCGATCGACATCCCGCTGTTCATCCGCGAGATCGCGTCGGACAATCCGCTCGGCGCCGCGCGCACGATCCTCGAAGAGAACATCATGGGCGGCATGTGCGCCCGCGTGTGCCCGACCGAGACGCTGTGCCAGGAAGCCTGCGTGCGCGAGACGGCGGAAGGCAAGCCGGTGCGCATCGGCCTGCTCCAGCGCTATGCGACCGACGCGATCATGGCGACGGGCCGGAATCCCTTCACCCGCGCCGCGCCGACCGGAAAGCGGGTCGCCGTCGTCGGCGCCGGCCCCGCGGGCCTGTCCTGCGCCCATGCGCTCGCGGTGGCGGGCCACGCGGTGACGGTGTTCGAGGCGCGCGACAAGCCGGCCGGCCTCAACGAATACGGCATCGCCGCCTACAAGACGCCCGGCGGCTTCGCCCAGAAGGAGGTCGAATTCATCCTCTCGATCGGCGGCATCGAACTAAAGCACGGCGTCGCGCTGGGCCGCGACGTCGATCTGGCGAGCCTGAGGCGGGACTACGACGCGGTGTTCCTCGGCCTCGGCCTGGCCGCGGTCAACAAGCTCGGCCTCACCGGCGAGGCGGCGCTCGCCAACGTGGTCGACGCGGTCGACTATATCGCGCGACTGCGCCAGGCCGAGCAACTCGCGGCGCTGCCCGTGGGGCGGCGCGTGGTCGTGATCGGCGGCGGCATGACCGCGGTCGACGTCGCCGTCCAGTCGAAGCTGCTCGGCGCCGAACTCGTCACCATCGTCTACCGGCGCGGCCAGGAGCACATGAAGGCGAGCGGCTATGAACAGGATCTCGCCCAGACCCGCGGCGTGCTGATCCGGACCTGGGCGCGCCCGGTCGCGCTCGAGGGCCATGGCGAGGAGGTCAGCGGCGTCGTGTTCGAACGCACGCGCGAGGAGAACGGCCGGCTGGTCGGCGCCGGCGAATCCTTCCGCATCGAGGCCGACATGGTGTTCAGCGCGATCGGCCAATTGCTGACCCCGGCCTCGTTCGGCGGCGAGGCCGCGCTCGAGGGGAGGGACGGCCGCATCCTCGTCGACGCCGAGCGGCGCACCAGCGAACCCGGGATCTGGGCGGGCGGCGACTGCGTCTATGGCGGCCAGGATCTGACCGTCGGCGCGGTCGAGGACGGCAAGCAGGCGGCGCGTTCGATCGATGCGGCGCTACGCGCCGCGCCCAAGAGCTGAAGGAGCACGCGAATGGTCGATCTCAGCGCCGATTTTCTCGGCATCAAGTCGCCGAACCCGTTCTGGCTCGCCTCCGCGCCGCCGACCGACCGCAAGACCAATGTCGAGCGGGCGTTTCGCGCCGGCTGGGGCGGCGTGGTCTGGAAGACGCTCGGCGAGGCGGGGCCGCCGGTCGTCAACGTGTCCGGCGCGCGCTACGGCGCCGTCTACGCCGGGGATCGCCGGCTGATCGCGTTCAACAACATCGAACTGATCACCGACCGCGACCTCGAGATCAATTTGCAGGAGATCAAGGAGGTCAAGCGCAAATGGCCCGACCGCGCGCTGGTCACCTCGCTGATGGTGCCCTGCGACGAGGACTCCTGGAAGACGATTCTCGCCCGGGTCGAGGAGACCGAATGCGACGGCGTCGAGCTCAACTTCGGCTGCCCGCACGGCATGTCGGAGCGCGGCATGGGCTCGGCGGTCGGCCAGGTCCCCGAATACATCGAGATGGTCGCGCGCTGGTGCAAGGCGCATACGCGCATGCCGGTCATCGTCAAGCTGACCCCCAACATCACCGACATTCGCCGCCCCGCGCGCGCGGCCAGGACCGGGGGCGCCGACGCGGTCTCGCTGATCAACACGATCAACTCGATCATGGGCGTCGATCTCGACGCCTTCGCGCCGATGCATCACGTCGACGGCAAGGGCACCCATGGCGGCATGTGCGGGCCGGCGGTCAAGCCGATCGCGCTTTCGATGGTCTCCGAGATCGCGCGCGACGAGGAGACCCGCGGCCTGCCGATCTCGGCGATCGGCGGCGTCACCACCTGGCGCGACGCGGCGGAGTTCATCGCCCTGGGCGCCGGCAACGTCCAGGTCTGCACCGCGGCGATGACCTATGGCTTCAAGATCGTCCAGGAGATGATCTCGGGCCTCTCCAACTACATGGCGGCCAAGGGCTATCGGACGATCGAGGACTTTCGCGGCCGCGCCGTGCCCAACGTCACGGACTGGCAGCGCCTCAACCTCAACTATGTCGCCAAGGCCGAGATCGATCAGGAACTGTGCATCAAATGCGGGCGCTGCCACATCGTCTGCGAGGACACCTCGCACCAGGCGATCTTCGCGATGGTCGACGGCCAGCGCAGGTTTGTCGTCAATGACGCCGAATGCGTCGGCTGCAATCTGTGCGTGCTCGTATGTCCGGTCGAGGACTGCATCGCCCTGGTCCACAAGACCGAAGGAATCGATCCGCGGACCGGACTCGATTACGGGCGGCCGCCGGCGGACTGGACGGTTCATCCGAACAATCCCGCGGCGGCGAAGGCGGCGGCGGAGTAGACCGCGCGCCCGCCGCCCGATCCGTCAGCTCGCGGCTTTCTTGTTCCACAGCTTGCAGTAGCCGGTCGGCTTGATCTCGCCGTCGACGACCTTGCAGGCGTTGGGGTCGATGTAGAAATTGCATCCGCTGCACTGCTTGCCGTCTTTCGGCTCGTCCTGATAGCCGACCGCCGTCTGCGCCATCTTGGCCTCGGCGATCGTCGACGAAAGGGCCAGCAACGGCGCGGCCCCGACCGCCGCCAACACGAGGTGGCGTCTGTTGACGCCTGACATGCCTTCACTCTTGCTCATGCACCATCGCCTTTCCGATCCAGGACGCCGACGCCGACTCGTCGACGCCGGTCAACAATCCGTCAGCCGTGCGGATTTGCCAACCGAAATTCGCGCCCACGCGATCCCGCCGCCAGCAAGAGGTTAACTCCGCGCTGAGCCGAAGACCGCGGCGCGGCGCAACCGGCGTCGCTATCGCAGATTTCGGTCGCGGACGCACCGGAAGCCGCTAATGTTCGGAAACGGTTCCGAGTGCATGCCCTGATAGCATAGCCCGCCTTCGGTGAATTCGGGCAAAGGTCCAGGATAGATCGGGGCGTCGCCCCTTTCCTGCAGCAGCACGGCCGTAGGGTCGTCCGCATAGGCGCCGCCCGACGCCGACAGCAGGACGAGAAAAGCGCCGGCTTTCAAGATTCCGCGTAACATCTCGGCCTCCCGGTTCAGGTATCGCTCCGATATAGGCTGGCGGCCGGGCCCGGCAATGGCGAAAGCGGCCTGCCGGGCCGGGTTCGACGCGACCATCCGCCGCAGCTCCGACCCGCGGCGGGTCGTCGATCAGACCGGATCGCCGCCGCCGCGGCGCCGGGATCAATCCGTTCCGCGCGCGGCGCGCCTGCCCCGGGTCGGCCGTCCCGGCGGCTCGCATTGCCAAAACTCGTCCGCGGCGACAAGGTCCTGGCGGTTGTGTGCGGCCGTCGGCCGGGTTGGGGGCGTCCGATGACGGAGTGGGTACGATCCGGCCGCGCGCGCAACATCCTGCTCGCCGCCGCGCTGGCGGGGCTGTCGGGCGGCGCCGGGCTCACGCGCGCGCAGACGGCCGCGCCGGTCGGCCACAATCCGGCGCCGCCGGTCGGACATGTCCCCGCCCCGCCGAACGGACCGGTCGCCGCGCCGCCGAATGCGCCAGTCGCCGCGCCGCCGAACGCGCCAGTCGCCGCGCCGCCGGCCGCCGCCTCGATTTCTTCGGCCCCCGCCGCGCACGCGGGGCGCGAGGCGACCTCCCGATCGGGCGATGTCGAACAGGATTTGGCGGCCCTGTCCCGGCAGGCGGCGGACGCGATTACGGTCTGCAGGGACGAAACGCTCCGCTGCGTCGCCGACGCCCTCGATCGATACGCCCAGGCGTTGCGCGATGTCGCGCCGCGCCTGCCGCCTGCCTTGCGTTCGCTGCCGACGATCGTCGCCGACGCCGCCAGGCGGGTGCGCGCCGCAAGGACGGTCGCGGAAGCCGCGCAGGCGGTGAAGACCGCGATCGGCCGGGTGCGCAAGACGATCGCCTTGCTGAAGGCCGACGATCCCGTAATCCTGCGGGCCGAAACCCGCGAGGGGTCGCTCGTGGCCGATACCCTGGAGGCCGCGAGCGACAAGCTGGAAAAGGCGGTCGGTCTGTAGGGCGCGGTCTGACCCGCCGAACGGGCCTCCGCAGGCGTTCGGCGGGTTGGCGCGACCGGACGCGAAGTCGGGTTGCGCGGCCAAAACGGCTATGTTAGGCAACGCCCGACTTGAGGCGCTGGGGGCGCGCGCCTCTCCGTGAGGCTTCCCACCTTCGAGTCCGGCGTTCGGACGAGTCCCAGGGTTCGGAGCCGCCGCGCGGCTGCGAATCTGAGGAGTTGCCGGAGAGACCGACCACATTGTCGCACGAGGAAAACATCGTTTCGGGAATGGCGGGACGCTATGCGTCGGCGCTGTTTTCCTTGGCCGCCGAGCGGCTGGAGACTGACCAGGTCGCCGCCGCCCTGAAGGCTTTCGACGCCATGATCGCGGAGAGTCCGGATCTCGCGCGCCTCGTCCGCAGCCCGGTGTTCTCCGCCGCCGAACAGGTCCAGGCGCTCGGCGCATTGCTCGACAGGGCGGGGATTTCCGGTATCGCCGCCAATTTCATCAAGCTCGTCGCGGCCAAGCGCCGGCTGTTCGCAATCCGCGACATGATCGCCGATTACGGCAAGCTCTACGATTCCTGGCGTGGCGTCGCCCGCGCCGAGGTGACCACCGCGGCCGCGCTGTCGGACGCGCATGTCGCGGCGATCAAGGACGCGCTCAAGGGCGTGACGGGCGGCAAGGACGTCGAAATTTCGGTCAAGGTCGAGCCCGCGATCATCGGCGGGCTGATCGTCAAGTTGGGCTCGCGGATGGTCGACGGCTCGCTGAAGACCAAGCTCAATTCAATTCGAACCCGCATGAAAGAGGTCGGCTGATGGACATCCGCGCCGCTGAGATTTCCGCCATTCTCAAAAACGAAATCGCCAGTTTCGGCAATGAAGCCGAGGTGACCGAAGTCGGTCAGGTGCTGTCGGTCGGCGACGGGATCGCCCGCGCCTACGGGCTCGACAACGTCCAGGCCGGCGAGATGGTCGAGTTCGAGAACGGCGTGCGCGGCATGGCGCTCAATCTCGAGAGCGACAATGTCGGCATCGTCATCTTCGGCTCCGAGCGCGACATCAAGGAAGGCCAAACGGTCAAGCGCACCGGCGCGATCGTCGACGTCCCGATCGGCAAGGAACTGCTCGGGCGCGTGGTCGACGCGCTCGGCAATCCGATCGACGGCAAGGGGCCGATCACCTCGGCCGCGCGCGCTCGGGTCGACGTCAAGGCGCCGGGCATCATTCCGCGCAAGTCGGTGCACGAGCCGATGGCCACCGGCCTCAAGGCGGTCGATGCGCTGATCCCGATCGGGCGCGGCCAGCGCGAACTCATCATCGGCGACCGCCAGACCGGCAAGACCGCGCTGGCGCTCGACGCCATTCTCAACCAGAAATCGATCAACCAGGGTACGGACGAGAAGCTCAAGCTCTATTGCGTCTATGTCGCGATCGGCCAGAAGCGCTCGACGGTCGCCCAGTTCGCCAAGGTGCTCGAGGAGAACGGCGCGCTCGAATACACCATCATCGTCGCCGCCACCGCCTCGGACCCGGCGCCGATGCAATTCCTGGCGCCGTTCTCCGGCTGCGCGATGGGCGAATATTTCCGCGACAACGGTATGCATGCGCTGATGATCTACGACGATCTGTCCAAGCAGGCGGTCGCCTATCGCCAGATGTCGCTCCTGCTGCGCCGCCCGCCGGGTCGCGAGGCCTATCCCGGCGACGTGTTCTACCTGCATTCGCGCCTGCTCGAGCGCGCCGCCAAGCTCAACGACGAGCATGGGGCGGGATCGCTGACCGCCCTGCCGATCATCGAGACCCAGGCCAACGACGTCTCGGCCTACATTCCGACCAACGTGATCTCGATCACCGACGGCCAGATCTTCCTCGAGACCGACCTGTTCTATCAGGGCATACGGCCGGCGGTGAACGTCGGCCTGTCGGTGTCGCGCGTCGGCTCGGCGGCGCAGACCAAGGCGATGAAGAAGGTCGCCGGCAAGATCAAGGGCGAGCTCGCGCAATATCGCGAAATGGCGGCCTTCGCCCAGTTCGGCTCCGATCTCGACGCAACCACTCAGCGCCTGCTCAACCGCGGCTCCCGGCTGACCGAACTGCTCAAGCAGGACCAGTTCGCCCCGCTCAAGATGGAGGAGCAGGTCTGCTCGATCTATTGCGGGGTCAACGGCTATCTCGACAAGCTGCCGCTCGATCGCGTCAAGGCGTTTGAGAACGGGCTGCTGGCGACCTTGCGCTCGAAAAATCCGGAGATTCTCGACACGATCCGGTCTTCGCGCGATCTCGCCGACGATACGACGGCCAAGCTCAAGGGCGTGGTCGAGGGCTACGCCAAGAGCTTCGCCTAGAATTTCTCCCTTCCCCTTGTGGGGGCGGGAACCCGTGTGGAGAATCTCGAGCGATGCCGTCCCTGAAGGATCTGCGAAACCGGATCGCCTCCGTCAAGTCGACGCAGAAGATCACCAAGGCGATGCAGATGGTCGCGGTCGCCAAGTTGCGGCGCGCGCAGGCGGCGGCCGAATCCGCGCGCCCCTACGCCGAGCGCATCGAGACCGTGCTGGCCAATCTCGCCGGCGGCGCCGGCGACGCCCGGGGGCCGCGGTTGCTGATCGGGACCGGCGCCCAGCAGACGCATCTCCTGCTGGTCTGCACCGGCGAGCGCGGTCTCTGCGGCGCCTTCAACACGTCGATCGTTCGGCTCGCGCGCGAGCGCGCCAACGCGCTGATCGGCCAGGGCAGGACGGTCAAGATCCTCTGCGTCGGCAAGAAGGGCTTCGACCAGCTGCGGCGCAATTTCGAGAAGCAGATCATCGAGGTGATCGAACTGCGCAGCGTGCGCACGCTCGGCTACGCCAACGCCCAGCCGATCGCGCGCAAGGTGCTCGATCTGTTCGAGGGCGGCGAGTTCGACGTCTGCACCCTGTTCTACGCGCGGTTCAAGTCGGTGATCGCGCAGGTTCCGACCGCCCAGCAATTGATCCCGCCCGAATTCGAGAAGACCGACGAGGACGCGCCGGCCTACGACTATGAGCCCGAGGAAGGCGAGATCCTCGAACAATTGCTGCCGAGCGCGGTGGCGGTGCGCATCTATCGCGCGCTGCTCGAAAACATGGCCTCGTTCTACGGCTCGCAGATGAGCGCGATGGACAATGCGACGCGCAACGCCGGCGACATGATCCGCAAGCTGACCCAGCGCTACAACCGCACGCGCCAGGCGATGATCACCAAGGAACTGATCGAAATCATCTCGGGCGCCGAGGCGCTGTGAGCCCTGACCGCCGCGCCTGACCGCCGGCCCCACCGTAGCGAGGACGACCACATGGCGAACGCCAACAGACCGACCGGCCGCGTCACCCAGGTGATCGGCGCCGTCGTCGACGTGAAGTTCGACGGCCACCTGCCCGAGATTCTCAACGCGCTCGAGACGATCAACAACGGCAACCGGCTCGTGCTCGAGGTCGCCCAGCATCTGGGCGAGAGTTCGGTGCGCTGCATCGCGATGGACATTTCCGAAGGGCTCGTGCGCGGCCAGGACGTGACCGACACCGGCGTGCCGATTTCGGTGCCGGTCGGCGCCGGCACGCTCGGGCGGATCATGAACGTGATCGGCGAGCCGGTCGACGAGGCGGGCCCGATCGTCGCCGAGGCGCGCCGGGCGATTCACCAGCCGACGCCGAGCTACGCCGAGCAATCGACCGAGGCGCAGATCCTCGTCACCGGCATCAAGGTCGTCGATCTCCTCGCGCCCTACGCCAAGGGCGGCAAGATCGGCCTGTTCGGCGGCGCCGGGGTCGGCAAGACCGTGCTGATCCAGGAGCTCATCAACAATGTCGCCAAGACCCATGGCGGCAATTCGGTGTTCGCCGGCGTCGGCGAGCGCACCCGCGAGGGCAACGACCTCTACCACGAATTCATCGAATCCAAGGTCAACGCCGATCCGCATCACCCCGACCCCGACGTCAAGTCGAAATGCGCGCTGGTGTTCGGCCAGATGAACGAGCCGCCGGGCGCGCGCATGCGGGTGGCGCTGTCGGGCCTCACCGTCGCCGAACATTTCCGCGACCAGGGCCAGGACGTGCTGTTCTTCGTCGACAACATCTTCCGCTTCACCCAGGCCGGTTCGGAAGTCTCGGCGCTGCTCGGGCGCATCCCGTCCGCGGTCGGCTACCAGCCGACGCTCGCCACCGACATGGGCGCGCTGCAGGAGCGCATCACCACCACGACCAAGGGCTCGATCACCTCGGTGCAGGCGATCTACGTGCCCGCCGACGATTTGACCGATCCGGCGCCGGCGACCTCCTTCGCCCATCTCGACGCGACCACCGTGCTGTCGCGCGCGATCTCGGAAAAAGGCATCTATCCCGCGGTCGATCCGCTCGACTCGACCTCGCGGATGCTGACCGCCGCCGTCGTCGGCGAGGAGCACTACAATGTCGCGCGCCAGGTCCAGCAGGTCCTACAGCGCTACAAGGCGCTGCAGGACATCATCGCGATTCTCGGCATGGACGAGCTGTCCGAAGAGGACAAGCTGACGGTCGCGCGCGCGCGCAAGATCGAGCGGTTCCTGTCGCAGCCGTTCGACGTCGCTGCGGTGTTCACCGGCTCGCCCGGCGTGCAGGTGAAGATCGAGGATACGGTGAAGGGCTTCAAGGGCATCATCGAAGGCAAATACGACAGCCTGCCGGAAGCGGCCTTCTACATGGTCGGCACGATCGAGCAGGCGGTCGACAAGGCCAAGCGGCTGGCGGCGGAAGCGGCTTGACGCGCGGCGGGCGGGGGTAGCGATGGCCAGCTTTCACTTCGAACTCGTTTCGCCGGACAAGCTCCTGTTCAAGGGCCCGGCCGAGGACGTGCTGGTGCCGGGGAGCGAAGGCGATTTCGTCGTGCTGCGCGACCATGCGCCGGTGATGGCCTCGCTGCGGCCCGGCATCGTCGACATCGGCGAATCCCAGGGCAAGCACACGCGGCTGTTCGTGCGCGGCGGCTTTGCCGACGTCAGCAGGGCCGGCTTGATCCTGCTCGCCGAAACCGCGATCCCGGTCGACGAACTCAGCGCCGAGCGCCTCGGCCTCGAGATCAAGAACGCCGAGGAGGATCTCGCCGACGCGCCGGAAGAGCAGAAGCGAGTCGCGCAGGAGAAGCTCGACCGGCTGAAAGAGCTGAAGGACGCGCTGAAAATCTGACGCCGGCCGCGCGCGTCGCGCGCCCTCGCCCGCGAGAGCCCATGCCCCTGCCCGTCGATCCCGCCGCGATCCGCGCCGCCCATGCTCGCATCGTGCGCTACGTCCGGCGCACCCCGCTGCTCGAAGCCGCCTCGCCGGTCGCCGGCGCGCCGCCGATCTCGCTCAAGCTCGAATTCCTCCAGCACACCGGCTCATTCAAGCCGCGCGGCGCGTTCAACAATCTGTTGACCCGCACGGCGCCCGCCGCCGGCTGCGCGACCGCCTCGGGCGGCAATCACGGCGCGGCGGTCGCCCATGCCGCGGCGCGGCTCGGCGTGACCGCGCGCATCTTCGTTCCCGAGATCGCCGCGCCGGTCAAGATCGCCAAGATCCGGGCGAGCGGCGCCGAGCCGGTCGTGCAGGGCGCGACCTATTTCGACGCGCTCGCGCTGTGCGAGGCCTATTGCGCGAAAAGCGGCGCGCTCGCGATCCACGCCTATGATTCCGTAGCGACGATCGCCGGCCAGGGCACGGTCGGGCTCGAATGGGAGGACGACCTCGCGCGCCGCGGCGCCGCGTTGCCCGACACGCTGCTGGTTGCGGTCGGCGGCGGCGGTCTGATCGCCGGGATCGCCGCCTGGTTCGCCGGCCGGGTCAGGATCGTCGGCGTCGAACCGCAGGGCTCGCGCGCGCTCCACGCCGCGCTCGAGGCGGGCAGGCCGGTCGATGTCCCGGTGAATTCGATCGCCGCCGACTCGCTCGGCGCCCGCCGGGTCGGCGACCTCGTGTTCGCGATCGCCCGCGCGGCGGTGGCCGAATCGATCCTCGTCGAGGATGCGGCGATCCGCGACGCCCAGACCGCGCTGTGGCGCGACTTCTGCGTGATCGCCGAGCCCGGCGGCGCCGCCGCCTATGCCGCGCTCGCGAGCGGCGCCTATCGGCCCGCGCCGGGCGAGCGCGTCGGCGTGCTGCTGTGCGGAGCGAACGCCACCCTCGAGACATTCCTTGCTGACGCGCCGTCAGGGACCGGGGCCAAAGGCGCATGACGCCCCGCCGCCGTCATTCCGCTTGACCGCATTGCGATCGATGACGCAGGCGAGATGATTGAGACTTTCGAAGATCGTTCCGGCGGCGCCGTCCGACGGCGCATCCGCCTCGATCATCGTGGCGTAGAGTTCGTTGGCGCGCCGGCCGCTGATTTTGACCGTCCTGGCGCCGAACTTCAGCGCGCAGGACCGCGCGGCAATGTCGACATCGCCCGCCCTGCAGACGATCGAGTCGGCGGCAATGTCGATCGTGTGGCCCGCCGGGAAAACGAAATTCTCGCGCCCCTCGAAAAGCCGCTCCACCAGGTGTTTGTGGCTCCAGCAAAAGTGCGGCGAATAGCCCGCGACGATGGCGGCCAGCGCCAGGCCCGCCTGGCCCGTCGTCGCTGCCGAAGCGCTCTGGATGAGCAGCGCGAATGACAGGGTGAGAAGAATCCGTCTCATCGTGAAATCCTCCCTTTTGTGCGCCGCCCGCGCTCATCGAGGTCAGGTCTATTCCCGCAAAGCAGCGCAGGCGGCAATCGACCTGCAGGGTCAGCTTGTTGTGCAAATTGTGCTTTGTCGAGGGATCGTCGCCGACGGCGGCCAGCCGTTCTGTCACGATCGCGCGGCGGCAACGCGCCGGGTGGCGCGCGCCTGGCCCTTGACGCGGCCGGCGCGGCGTCAGGTCCGGCTTCAGCCTGTCGCCTTGGTTTCGCACGCCAGTTCGGGCGCCTGCCTCTTCGGCGACAGCGATTCGTGGAGATCGCGCGCGATATAGGCGGCCAGGTCGCTCGCCGGCAACGGACGGGCGAAGTAATAGCCCTGGATCTGGTCGCATCCGCCCGCCTCGACAAAGACGATCTGACGCTCGTTCTCGACGCCCTCGACCGTGACGGTCATGTTCAGGGACTGGCCGAGGTCGATGATCGTTCTGACGATCGTCTCGGCGTTCTCATGGTCGTCGGCGTCAAGCGCCTGCATGAAGGTGCGGTCGATCTTGAGCTTGTCGAACGGAAACTTCCAGAGATAGCCGAGGCTCGAATAGCCCGTGCCGAAATCGTCCATGACGATGCCGATGCGGAAGTCCTTCAGTTTGCGCAACTGGTCCATCACCGCATCCGAATCCTGCAGCAGCAGGCCCTCGGTGATTTCCAGTTCGAGGCGCTGCGGCTCCAGACCGGAATCGGCGAGCGCGGCGACCACCGTCGCATAGATGTCGCCGGCGGCAAATTGCGCCGGCGAGAGGTTGACCGCCACTTTCAGATTATCGGGCCAGCTTTTTGCGGTCTTGCACGCCTCGCGTAAAACCCAGGTTCCGATCGGGCCGATCAGGCCGATCTGCTCGGCGATCGGAATGAAGATCGTCGGCGGGATCGGAACGCCGCGATCGTCGCGCAAACGCAGAAGCGCCTCGAAGCCGACCACGCGGCGCTCCGGCATCTGCACCGCCGGCTGGAAATACAATTCGAACCGATCGCCGAGAAGCCCCTCGCGAATCGCCCGCTCAAGACGCAGGCGTTCGTTCAGATCGGCTTCCATCTCGAGCGAAAAGACGCTCACCGTGTTGCGCCCGTCGGCCTTGCTCTTGTTGACCGCCAGATCGGCCCTCTTCATCAGCAGCGTCGAATCCTCGCCGTCCTTCGGCGCCAGCGCAACGCCGACGCTGGCGGTGATGGCGACGTCGCGCCCGTTGATCGCATATGGGCGCGACAGGTCGTCAATGATCGCCTGACCGAACCCGGGCGCGGCGGCGGCGTCCGCCAAATTCGTCTGCACGATCACGAATTCGTCGCCGCCGAGCCGCGCGACAATATCGTCGTCCATAGCCAAGGCGCGCAGCCGTTGCGCAACAGCGACGATGAGCGCATCGCCGGAATCATGGCCCAACGCGTCGTTGACGTCCTTGAAACGATCGATGTCGACGACATGGAGCGCCAGCCCGCCATCGTCGTGCCTGCGCAAATGCGCGAGCTTGGCGTCCATCCGTTCGATGAGGCTGCTGCGGTTCGCGAGACCCGTCAAAGCGTCGTGATGCGCAAGGAAGCGGATCCGATCTTCGGCAATTCGCTTCTCGTTGGTCCGCCGGCGCCAGGCGACAGCCGGAATGCCGAACGCCAGGCCGATCAGCAGCCCGAGCGCGAGGGTCGAGACGACGAACGTGCGGTGGTAATCGTTGCGCTTTTCAGTCTGGTCGACATAGACCTCGACGATCGCGATGGTCTTTCCCGCCACCACGACCGGGACATAGGCTTCGGCGAAGAACGGCGGGCGCGTCGGCGGCTGTCCCTCCTCGACATTGATCAGCGGCTCGCCGGCGGCGATCGAACGGGCGGCGGCGGGATTATGGGCCGCCAGATCCTCGTCATCGTCGTCGTCATCATCCTTGTCCTTGCTCTTGTCTTTGTCTTTCCCCTCGTTGAGGTCGTCTGACACCAGCCGGACATGGCCCTGCGGATCATAGATGATGTAGCGGAAGACCTGGCCGACTTCCTCCACGCGATCGAAAAATCGCTGGCTGTCGGCAGAGGGCTTCTGGCCGGCGGCGATCTGGTCGAGATCCTCGACATTTTTCACGAGGTAGCTCGCCCAGACGCGGCCGGTCGCGACGGCATCGTGGTGAAGCAGATGCTCGATCGTCGCCTGCGACACGGCCCATGTCCCGCCCGCCACCAGCGCAAGGGCCCCGGCGAGGATCAGGCTGTCTTTCAGCACGGGACTTATCTTGGCCAGCATCCGAGGCTCCGCCGCACATATCGCGTCGGATTCTAGTGATTAGGCGATAAATTTTGTTTAACGCAGCGAACGGGATGGGGGCCGACCGCGCGGCGGCGACGCGAATTTGGCGACCATCCGCCGGTCGCCGGCTTTTCGGGCCGTCAGGACTCCCCAAGACGCGTCTACGCGACCTTCTGCTTGGCCTTCAGCCAGCCGCGATTGACGATCACTTCGGCGATCTGGATCGCGTTGAGCGCGGCGCCCTTGCGCAGATTGTCCGAGACGATCCAGAGCACGAGGCCGTTGTCGACGGTCGGGTCCTCGCGGATGCGCGAGATGTAGGTCGCGTCCTCGCCCGCCGCCTCGTGCGGCGTGACATAGCCGCCGCGCTCGCGCCGGTCGATGACGAGGCAGCCGGGCGCCTCGCGCAGGATGTCGCGCGCCTCGTCGGCGCTGATCGGGTTCTCGAACTCGATGTTGACCGCCTCGGAATGGCCGATGAACACCGGCACGCGCACGCAGGTGGCGACCAGCTTGATCTTCGGATCGAGGATTTTCTTGGTCTCGACGACCATCTTCCATTCCTCTTTGGTGAAGCCGTCCTCCATGAACACGTCGATCTCGGGAATGACGTTGAAGGCGATCCGCTTGGGGAACTTCTTCGCCTCGACCGGATCCGAGACGAACACCGCGCGCGTCTGGGAGAACAATTCGTCCATCGCCTCCTTGCCGGCGCCGGACACCGATTGATAGGTCGCGACCACCACCCGCTTGATCACCGCCTTGTCGTGCAGGGGCTTCAGCGCGACGACGAGTTGGGCGGTCGAGCAGTTGGGATTGGCGATGATGTATTTCTTCGAGAAGCCCTTGGCCGCATCGGCGTTGACCTCGGGAACGACAAGCGGCACGTCGGGGTCCATGCGCCAAGCCGACGAATTGTCGATGACGACGCAGCCCTTGGCGCCGATCCTCGGCGACCATTCCTTCGACACCGCGCCGCCCGCCGACATCAGGCAGATGTCGGTGTCGGCGAAGTCGTAGTGCTCGAGGCTCTTGCACTTCAGCGTGCGGTCGCCGAACGAGACCTCGCGACCCAGCGAGCGCGACGAGGCGAGCGCCACCACTTCGCTGACGGGGAACCGGCGCTCCGCCAGAATGTCGAGCATTTCGCGGCCGACGTTGCCCGTCGCGCCGACGATTGCGATCTTGAAACCCGCCATGTGATGAATTCCTCGTGGTGGCCGATCGTCCCCCGCTCTGCCCGTCCCTCGAAACCCCGACCGGGGGAGGAACCGGAGCGAGGGCGGCCTAACGCGTCGCGCCGTCCTTGCCGGCGGCGGGCCGGGGTTCGGTCAGCGGTTTGGACGGGGTCGTGGACATGGTTGGCCCGGGCAGGCGCCGATCGGAAGCGCCCGCTTGGAAAAACATGTCGCGGGGCGCAAGTCAATCGACGCGTGGAATTCGGCACGGCCGGGATTCGGGATTGCGTGCGTCGCCTCGAATCGCTATACCCCGCCGACCTTCTGTGGCGGGGCCGCCCGGCTCCCCCCGCCAGGACGGGCGCGTAGCTCAGCGGGAGAGCACTCCCTTGACATGGGAGGGGTCACAGGTTCAATCCCTGTCGTGCCCACCATTTCTCTTTTGCATTCAATGGGTTGAGCCGAACGGCCGTCCGGCGGCGGAGGCCGGGCTTCGTCGCGGCTTGCGCCGGTTGACGCCCGCAGTTCCGGAGCGCGACTGATGACGTTCACGTTCAATACCGCAGCCAGCGTCGTATTCGGCGAAGGCGCGATCGGCGCGGTCGGGGCGATCGCCGCGCAGCGGCTCGGGCCGCGGGTTCTCGTCGTCGCCGATCCCGGGGTGGTGAAGGCCGGCCTCGTCGAGCCCGCCCTGAAATCCCTGGGGCAAGCCGGCGTCGATGCGGCCGTCTACGCCGAGGTCGAGGCCGATCCGCCCGAGGCGGTCGCGCTCGCCGCGACGCGTGCGGCGGTCGAGGCGCGGTCCACCGGCGTGATCGGGCTCGGCGGCGGCTCCTCGCTCGACGTCGCCAAGCTCGTCGCCCTGCTCGCGGTCGGCGAGGAGCGGCTGCCCGACATCTACGGCGTCGGCAAGGCGCGGGGGCCGCGCCTGCCGCTGCTGCTGGCGCCGACCACCGCCGGCACCGGCTCCGAAGTGACGCCGATCGCGATTCTGACGACCGGCAGGAGCGAGAAGATGGGCGTCGTCTCGCCGGTCATCCTGCCCGATGTCGCGCTGCTCGATCCCGAACTGACGCTCGGCCTGCCGCCCGCGGTCACCGCCGCGACCGGAATCGACGCGATGGTCCACGCGATCGAGGCCTATGCGTCGGCCAGCCCCAACAACAATCCGGTTTCGCGCGCACTCGCGCGCGAGGCGCTGCGGCTGATGGGCGGCGCGCTCGAGCGCGCGGTGCATGACGGCGCCAACCGCGCCGCCCGCGCCGACATGCTGCTCGGCGCGATGCTCGCGGGGCAGGCGTTCGCCAATTCCCCGGTCGCCGCTGTCCACGCGCTCGCCTATCCGATCGGCGGCCATTACCACGTGCCGCACGGGCTCTCCAACGCGCTCGTGCTGCCGCACGTGTTGCGCTTCAACGCCGCGACCGCGCCGGAACCTTACGCCGAAATCGCGCCGCTCGCGTTCCCGGAACTCGCCCGGCTCGAAATTCCGGCGCGCGCGGCCGCCTTCGCGCAGAGCCTCGCCGATCTCTCGCATCGTTGCGGGCTGCCCCAGCGCCTGCGCGACGTCGGCATTCCCGAGGACGCGCTGCCGCGGCTGGCGGCCGACGCGATGAACCAAACACGGCTTCTGGTGAACAATCCGCGCGCGCTGACCCCGGCGGACGCGCTGGCGATCTACCGCGCGGCGTGGTGAGCGGTCGAACGCTCGAACCCGGCAGCGCCCATCCGTTCCGCCGCTCGTCGGCCGTCAGTCGGCGCCGCGCGATGGCCGCAGCAGAAAAGCCAGCGCCGCCTCGCTCGCCTGCTCCACCTTCAGCGCGAGCAGCGGGTCGGCGCGGGTCAGGCCGAGGTTGACCGCGGCCAACGGCTTTCGGGCGTCGGCCGCCATTTGGGCGAAGCGAAAGCCCGAATAGACCATCAGCGAGGACCCGACGATCAGCATGGCGTCGGCCTGCTCCAGATGTCGCGCCGCCGCGGCGACCCGCTCGCGCGGAACGCGCTCGCCGAAAAACACGACATCGGGCTTGAGCACGCCGCCGCAGCTTCGGCACGACGGCGCCGCAAAGGAGGAAAAGTCGGCGTCTTCGAGGTCGGCGTCGCCGTCGGGCGCGTCGGCCGCGTCACGATCGAGCCAGCCGGCGTTCAGCCGGCCCATTTCTTCCTGCAGTTCGTCGCGCGCGACCTTCCCCTCGCAACCCATGCAGCGAACCAGATCGAGCCGCCCGTGCAGGTCGATCACCCGGCTGCTGCCGGCCGCCTGATGCAGACGGTCCACGTTCTGGGTCAGGAGAAGCTCGCTCCTGCCCATCGCCTCCAGCCTGGCCAGGGCGCGATGGGCGTCGTTAGGCCGCGCCCGGCTGAACCGCCGCCATCCCAGCAGGCTGCGCGCCCAATAGCGTCGGCGGGTCGCTTCCTCGCCCATGAAGGCCTGATACGTGACCGGCTGCGTCCGCTTCCATCTGCCGTGGGCGTCGCGATAGTCGGGAATGCCGGAGCCCGTGCTGCAACCCGCGCCGGTCAAGATGAAGAGCCGGCGATGGCGGTCGATGAATTGCTGGAGACTGGCGCATTCGATCATCAGTTCACGCTACCGGCGCGCGTTCGGTCGCGCCATCAGCGGTTTGTCCGCCGCCTTCGCTTCCTCGGCGCCGGATGAGCGTCGCTCCGGCGTCGACCCGGCGGCGCTCACGGCCCCGGCCGCCCGCGCAGGGCTTGCGAAGTTCGACGAGGGCGGACTCGGCGAAGCGGCGTTCGCGGCGTGGACTCCGAGTCCGGCCGCGTTCGCGCTGGTCGTTGCGGCCGGTCCCGGCATTGGGTCTTGCTGGACGCGCCCACCGCCAAAGCTGGCGAGGCGGTCGCCGGAGGGCTCGCTCCGCGGTATTCGGCAATCCGCCGGTCGGGCTGGCAATGCCGCTGCGCGTCAATCCCAACCCATTTCGGTCCCGCCCGGAAACCGGAGAACCCGACGGGTCTGTTCCGTCAAGTTCATCAAACGATAACAGAATTTGGTGGAGCCAGACGGAATCGAACCGACGACCTCTTCAATGCCATTGAAGCGCTCTCCCAACTGAGCTATGGCCCCACACTTTCGCAGACCCGGTGGACGACGCCGGTTGGGGCCGGGTTCGTTGGCAGCGGGGCGGCTGTATAGACACAAAGACGCTCGGCTCACAAGCTCTGTTTTCGCGCGCCTTCCGGCCGATCGCTTCGGTCGCGGCCGGCGGTTCACGGCTCCTCGTCGTTGACGATGTCGCCGTCGATCAGCGCGGCGACGTCGTCGTCGTCTTCTTCCTCCTCCTCGAGAAAGGCGTCCTCGACGGTCTCGTCATCCTCGACCTCGATGTCGTCGTCGACGACCGCCGCGACCTTCTCATCGCCCGCCTCGGCCTCTTCGAGCGGCACCAGTTCGATTCCCGCCGGCGCCGCGGCCTCCTCTTCCTCTGCCTCGTCTTTCGGGGCGGCGCGCTGGGCGCGGGCCGCGCCCTGGAAGACTGTTCCGCACTTCGGGCAGACGATCGGGTCCTTGTTCAAATCGAAGAATTTGGCGCCGCAGCTCTGGCATTGGCGCTTGCTTCCAAGCTCGACTTTCGCCACTTCGGTAAAATCCCTGATCTCTGGGCATCGCTTTCGGTGGCCCGGGTTAGTCGGCCGCAAAGCCCGTGTCAATGCGCTTTCACACCGTGTCGACACGCGCGGCCGCGGATGCTACCAGCCCCCGCGGGCGGGCCGCCGGCCGGCCGAAACAGCCGCGCGACTGCGAGTCAGACACGTGTCTTCGAATCCGGATATTGCGGCCGCGCCGCTCTCGAGCCGCCGTGGCGGCCCGTTGCGCGGCCGGGTGCGCCCGCCCGGCGACAAGTCGATCTCGCACCGCGCCTTCATATTCGGGCTTCTGTCCCGGGGCGTGACCGAGATCTCCGGCCTGCTCGAGGGCGACGACGTCATGCGCACGGGCGAGGCCTGCAAGGCGCTCGGCGCGCAAGTCGAGCGCATGGGCGAGGGCCGCTGGCGCGTGTCGGGGATGGGCGTGGGCGCATTGCTGGCCCCGACCGATCCGCTCGACTTCGGCAACGCCGGGACGGGATCGCGGCTGATGATGGGCGTGGTCGGCGGCCATGCCGTCACCGCCACGTTCGACGGCGACGCCTCGCTGCGCAGGCGCCCGATGCGGCGCATCCTCGATCCGCTCGCGCTGATGGGGGCGCAGGTGCTGGCGCAGGCCGAGGGCGGGCGCTGTCCGATCGTGCTGCGTGGAACCGGCGAGCCCGCGCCGATCGTTTATCGCACGCCGGTCGCCTCCGCCCAGATCAAGTCGGCGGTGCTGCTGGCCGGGCTCAACGCGCCGGGCGCCACCACCGTGATCGAGACGGAGGCCTCGCGCGACCACACCGAGAAGATGCTTCGGCATTTCGGCGCCGAGGTGACGGTCGCGCCGGAGGGCGCCACGGGGCGGCGCATCACGCTGCAGGGGCGTCCCGAACTGCGCCCGTGCCCGGTCGTGGTCCCCGCCGATCCGTCGTCGGCGGCGTTCGCGCTGGTCGCGGCGCTGATCGTTCCGGGCTCCGACGTCGTCATCGAAGGCGTGATGATGAATCCCCTGCGCATCGGCCTGCTGACGACTCTCCTCGAAATGGGGGCTCAAATCGAGGTCGCCGACCGGCGTCTCGAAGGCGGCGAGGATGTCGCCGACCTGCGCGTGCGCGCGAGCGCGCTGACCGGCGTCGAAGTTCCGGCGGCGCGCGCCCCTTCGATGATCGACGAATACCCGGTCTTGGCGATCGCCGCCGCCTTCGCGCGCGGCGAGACGCGGATGCGCGGCCTCCACGAGCTGCGCGTCAAGGAATCGGATCGCCTCGCCGCGGTGGCGGCGGGTCTGGCGCAGGCGGGCGTCACGCACGCGATCGAGGCCGACGATCTCGTCGTGTCGGGCGGCGACGGCGCCGTGCGCGGCGGTGGGCGCGTCGAGACCCATCTGGACCATCGAATCGCGATGAGCTTTCTCGTCCTGGGGCTGGCGTCGCGGCAGGCGATGGGAATCGACGATTCCGCCATGATCGCGACGAGCTTCCCCGCCTTCCGGCCGCTGATGGAAACGCTGGGGGCGCAGTTCGCCTGACGCGCGCGCCGCCGGCGCGCCGGGCGTGACAGCGGCGCCGGCAAGCCTTATGAGCCGGCGGGTTTGGCGGGACGCTTCGGATGATTATCGCAATCGATGGACCGGCGGCCTCGGGCAAGGGCACGCTCGCCCGGCGGCTCGCGGCGCATTTCGGCCTGCCGCACCTCGACACCGGCTCGCTGTACCGCGCGACTGCGGCCGCACTGCTCGATCGCGGCCGCGACCTCGGCGACGTCGACGCCGCGGTCGCGGCGGCGCGCGGTCTGGCCTTGACCGATTTCGACGAACCGCGGCTGCGCAGTCGCGAAATGGGCGAGGCGGCCTCGATCGTCGCCGCCTTGCCCGCCGTGCGCGAGGCGCTGATCGAGGTGCAGCGCGGTTTTCTGAAGCGTCCCGGCGGCGCCGTGCTCGACGGGCGCGACATCGGGACCGTGATCTGTCCCACGGCGGACATCAAGATTTTCGTCACCGCCAGCCCGGAGGCGCGGGCGCAGCGGCGCGCCCTGGAGCTCGCCGCGCGCGGCGAAAAATTCGACTATGGCGCGATACTCGCCGACATCGCCCAGCGCGACGCGCGCGATTCCAGCCGGGCGGCGGCCCCGCTGAGGGCCGCGCCCGATGCGACGCTGCTCGACACCAGCCGCCTGAACGTCGAGGCGGCTTTCGCCGCGGCGTTGCGCATCGTCGAGCAGCGGCGCGGACGCCATGGCGCCTGACGGCGCCCGCGGGTTTGGGCGGCGCCTGAGACCATTAACGATTTTTTCACCACGCTAGCAGAAACATTCAGTTGGCGGCGCCAATCGGGCCGGTGGCGCTTTGATTCTAAAATCCCGGGTGCGGATTGCGAGAAAATGAATAGAGCGGCTGCTTGGAGCGTCAGAGGGGTCGGCAGGGATACCCGCGACGCCGCCCAGCAGGCCGCGCGCCGCGCTGGCATGAGTCTCGGCGAGTGGCTGGACGAAGTCATCGCCGATCAGGCGGCCGAACAAGGCGTGAACCCCGAAGATTTCGACGAGGACGAGCGGCTCGATGCAATCGGCGATCGGCTTTCGGGCCTTTCGCGTCGCGGCGAACCGTTCGAGGGGCGCTGGCGTCGCGAGCGCGATCCGCCCCGGGCGCGTCCGCGCGACCGGGGCGCTGCGGCCGACGATTTGCCGCGCGCCGAACAATTGCTCGACGAGGCAATCCGCAGATTCGAAGGCCGGGCCGCCCGGACCGAAGCCCGCACCGCCCGGGCTCTCGACTCCGTCGCGAGCCTGTTCGAGCGCAGCCAGGGCGGGCGGCGCGAGGAACGCGCGGCGCTCCACGAAGTCGTCGGGCGACTCGAGAGTCTCGAGGATCGAATCGCCAGGCAGCAGGCGGAACGCGAGGCTTCGTCGAAGCGCAGCGGGTCCCGGGACCTCCATGCGGCGCGTGCGATCGAGGCGCGGACGCCGCGCGCGCCGGATCCCGTCGCCGATCCCTTGGAGCGCGCGGAAGCCGGAGGGCGCCGCGAGCGGCAGTCGCTTCAGGACGTCGTCGGACGACTCGAAGGCCTCGAAGAGCGGATCACGCGGCAGCAGGCGGACCGGCGCGAGCCGGAATCGCGCCCGGACGGCCGGGGCCCGCCGAGGACGGACGAAGGCGCCGATTCGATCGGGGCGCGGATCGACGAATTGTCGCGGCGCGTCGGGGCGTCCGACAGGAGCCGGGCGGCGTCCCGCCACCGGCCGCGAATCGACATCGACAGCGCGGTCTCCCAGATCGCGCAGCGCCGGCGCGAGCTCGATGCAGGCGCGCCCGGCGCTCGGGGCGCGCGCAATTTCCAGATCGACGCTCCGACCGAGCGGAAGGTCGAAGCCGCGCCAACGGCGCGCGAGGGCCCCGGCGCGAGCGCGGTGCAGGACGGCGCCGCGAGCGCGCTGCAGGTCGAGATCCGGAAGCTCGGGCAGCGACTCGACGACATGCGGCGGGAACAGAGCGAGAGGCGCGAGACGCCGGCGGCGGGGGTCGAGGCCCTGCGCGACGATCTCGCGGCGATGTCGCGCAGTCTCGCCGATCTCGCCCCGCGCAACGCGGTGCTGGCGCTCGAGGGTGCGATCCGCGATCTCAGCCAGCGGGTGGTCGCTTCCCGCGAGAGCGGCGCGAGAGAAACTCTGCTGCGGCCCGTCGAAGAGCTCGTCGACGCGCTGCGCGATTCCCTGCGCGCCCATGATCCGCGCGAGGCCGTCCAGGGGCTTCGCCGCGAGATCGGCGCCATCGGGGCGAAACTCGACGGCCTCGCGGAAACGACCGTCGACCCCAGGATTTTCGAGCCGATCCTGCGCCAGATCGAGGAGACGCGCAGCCTGCTGTCCGCGCTCGCCCAGAGGCCGATGCCGCTCGAGCGGCTCGAGCGGCAGATCGGCGAGCTCGCCGACCGGGTGGAAAATCTGGCGGCGAGCCCGGCCCCGCAGGTCGAATCGGCGCGGCTGCTCGCCTCGCTCGACGAGGCGCGCGCGCAGGTCGAACGCTCGGCCTCGGCCTCGGCGCTGAATTCGATCGAGTCGAGACTGGAAGAGGTCGCATCGAGAATCGATCAGGCGCTGCAGCGTCCGCTCGCCGCCTCCGTCATCAATCCGCGGGCGCTCGAGGATCTGTCGCTCCGCATCGACGGCGTGCGCCAGGCGATCGAGGCTCATCACGCCTCGCCGTCCGGCGCGCCGTCCGACACGAACCTGCTCGAGCAGGCGATGCGCGAGATCAGCGCCAAGCTCGACCGGCCGGTGACCGCCGCCATCGACGCGAACGCGTTCGAGGGCCTGTTCCACGATCTCGGCGAGCGCATCGACCGGCGCGCCGCGCCCGTCGTCGACACCGCTCCGCTGGAAAGGGCGCTGCGCAGGTTGGAGGATCGGCCTTCCGGACCCGATACGGCGCATCTGGAACAATTGATGCACGAGATCAGCGCCAAGCTCGATCGGCCGGTGAGTGCGGCAATCGACGCCCATGCATTCGAAGACCTGTTTCACGATCTCGGCTCGCGAATCGACAATCGCCCCTCCGCCGTCGATCCGCGCCCCGGCGAATCCGAGACCGCACAACTTGAACAGCTGATGCGCGAGATCAGCGCCAAGCTCGACAGGCCGGTGACGGCGGCGATCGACGCGAGCGCGCTCGAAGATCTGTTCCGCGATCTGGCCGCCCGCATCGACAAACGGCCCGCGGCCGTCGATACGGCGCCGTTCGAACAGGCGCTCCGCAAGCTCGGCGATCGGAGCTCCCCGGTCGCCATGGGTCCGCTCGAAGACCTGATGCGCGAGATCAGCGCCAAGCTCGACCGGGCCTCGCAGCCGGCAGTGGACGCCAGCGCCATCGAGACCATGATCCAGGAGATCGGCGCGCGCATCGACAGGCGACCCGAGGTCGTCGTCGACACCCGCTATTTTGAACAGACCCTCGCCGCCATCCACGACAAGATCGAGCAGAGCGCCCTGCCGCAATCGGCTGTCGAGGGGATCGAGCACGCACTCGAATCGCTCGCCGGCCAGATCGCCGCGCGCGCGGGCGGGCGCGAGGGCGGCCCGCTCGAGGCGATGCTGGCCGAATTGCTCGCGCACGTCGAAGACATCAGGCAGGCGTTGCGCGATGCTCCCGCGCCCCCGCCTGCGCGCGCCGCGACGGACGACGACCTCTTCGCCCGCGACCTCGCCGCGCTTCGCGCGGAACAGACCAACGCCGACCGCCGGCTTCAGTCGACGCTCGGCGGGGTGCATGACGTGCTGGAGACGCTGGTCGACCGTATCGGGCGGATCGAGGACGACGTTGCGCGCGCCGGACCGCCGCCGCAGGAGCGGACCGGCGCGGATCCGTCCGCGGGCCACGATCGCGATGAGGGCGCCGGCTCTGCGGCGGCCGCTTTCAATGCAATGGATGTGACGATCCGCGACGCGCCGCCACCCGGCCGGACGACGCGGGAGCAACGCAGCGAGGGAGCGCCGCTGACTTCGCTTTCGCAGGCCGCCGCGACGCCGATGCGATCGATCGACGGCTCGCAATTCCTGATCGAGCCGGGCGCCGGCGCGCCGTTGCGCGCCTCCGCGAGCGACGCGATCGCCGGCGCAAATCCGCAAACCGCCTTCATCGCGGCGGCGCGCCGCGCCGCTCAGGCCGCGCTCGCCGAGGAGGCGAAAAGCATTCTCAAGGACAGCGCCAAGCCGGCGCGGGATGCGTCGGCAGGGCCCGGCGGCCTCGGCAAGGCGCGGGCGTTCCTCGCCACCCGTCGCCGTCCGATCCTGCTCGGCGTCGCCCTGGTCGCCCTGCTGGCGGTCGTCGTCGTCGAACTCGGCGTCTGGCGTCTGCCCAACATGCAGAAGTCCGACAATCCCACGGTCGCCGCCCCCAAGCTGGCGGCCGCGGAATCCGCCGCGGACCCGGCCGCGCGTCCGGCGCCGGCCAAGACCGAGGTCCGGGCGCTCGACATAACGCCGACCGGCTCCGTCACCGCGCCGACCGCCAGCGGTCCGACGACCAGGTTCCTGTCTCCCGCCCCCGCGGATATGGTCGCTGCGATCCCGGCCGCCGCCCCCAGAGGCCTGCGCGACGCGGCCGCCGCCGGCGACCCGGCGGCGCAATTCGAACTCGCCAGCCGGCTCGCCGAGGGTCGCGGTCTGCCGCGCGATCCGCGCGCCGCGTTTTCGTGGTTCGAGCGGGCCGCGGGGCAGGGCTTGGCGCCGGCGGAGTACAGGCTGGGATCGCTCTACGACAAGGGCATCGGGGTGACCCGGGACCCGGTCGCGGCGCGAACCTGGTACGGCAAAGCCGCCGACGCCGGCAATGCGCGCGCCATGCACAATCTGGCGGTGCTGATCGCCGAAGGCGGCGGCGCCAAGCCCGACTATTCGCAGGCGGCCGGCTGGTTCCACAAGGCGGCCCAGCTGGGCGTCAAGGACAGCCAGTTCAATCTGGCGATCCTTTATGCGCGCGGCATGGGGATGGCCCAGGACCTCGGTCAGGCTTGGGTATGGTTCTCGCTGGCCGCGCAGCAGGGCGACGCCGATGCGGCCAAGAAGCGCGACGAGGTCGCCGCGAAGCTGGACGCAAAGGCGATCGCCGCCGCGACCGCCGCGCTCGCCACGTTCCACGCGAGCCAGCCCGCGGCCTCGGCCAACGAGGTCCCGTCGCCGCCCGGAGGCTGGGACGCGCTGAGGAGCCCCGCCCCGCAGTCGACGAGCCAGCCGGCCGGCGCCCCCGCCGCGCCGATCTGAACGGCGGGGAGGCGGACGCAGTCGGTTCGGCGCATCGGCGATCCCGCCCAGCCGCCGGCGTCTCGACTTGCGCGCGGGCGACGCCTATGAGACGGCGTCCCGTCATCAGAGGATTGAATGCCGCCCGTTCCGGATCGCCATGACGGCATTGGCGACGCCCCCGACGATTGGGCCGGGCCGTTCGTGCGGCTCCGCCTGATCGGCACCAGCGACCTCCACGCCAATGTCTTCGCCTACGATTACTACCGCGACCGGCCCGACGACCGGGTCGGCCTCGCCCGCACCGCCGGACTCATCGCACAGGCGCGCGCCGAGGTCGGGAATTCGCTGCTGCTCGACAATGGCGACATCATCCAGGGTACGCCGCTCGGCGACTATGTCGCGCTGTCCAAAGGATTGGCGCCGGGCGGGGTCCATCCGATGATTGCGGCGATGAACGTCCTCGGCTACGCGGCCTGCACGCTCGGCAATCACGAGTTCAACTACGGCCTCGACTTCCTCGACGCCGCGCTCGCGGGCGCCAATTTCCCCGCGGTTAGCTGCAACGTCTTCAGACCGGACGGGTCGTTCTATGTTCAGCCATGGCTGGTCCTTGAGCGCGTCCTTCTGGACTCCGCGGGCGCAGGGCAGGCGTTGCGCATCGGCGTCATCGGCTTCACGCCGCCGCAGATCATGCAATGGGACCAGAGCCGTCTCGCCGGTCTCGTGACGACCATCGGGATTGCGGAGGCCGCGGAGCTGTATCTCCCGCAGTTGCGCGGGCGCGCCGATCTCGTCGTCGCCCTGTGCCACTCCGGCATTTCGCGCAAGAGCCCGCCGCAGCCCGCCGAGGAGAACGCCGCGCTCGCGCTCGCCCGCGTTCCGGGCATCGATGCGCTGTTTCTCGGTCACCAGCACATGCTGCTGCCTGGCCCCGACTTCGCGGGCGTCGAAGGCGTCGACGCGTTCGCGGGCGCGCTGTCTCGCGTTCCGGCCTTCATGCCGGGGCTGTGGGGCAGCCATCTCGGCCTCATCGACCTCACGCTCGCGCGCCGCGCTTCGCGGTGGCGGGTCGTCGCCGCCGATGTGGAGGCGCGACCCATCTACGCGCGCCACGATCGGGTCGTCACGCCGCTCGTCGGCGCCGACCCCGACGTTCTGGCCGCGGCTCGTCAGGCCCATGACGAGACACTGGCTTATGTCCGCTCGCCGGTCGGCGCGATCGCCTCGCCGATCCAGTCGTTCTTCGCGCTCGTCGCCGACGACCCATCGGTTCAGATCGTCAACGCCGCGCAGAGCTGGTACGTCAGGCGCCTCGCCGCGACAATGCCGGCGCTCGCCGGCATGCCCGTTCTCTCGGCGGCCGCTCCCTTCAAATGCGGCGGTCGCGGCGGCCCGGACTATTATACCGACGTCAAGGCGGGCGCGATCGCGATCAAGGACATCGCCGACATCTATCTCTATCCCAACGCGCTGCGCGCGGTGAAGATCGACGGCGCGACCTTGCGCGAATGGCTCGAGCGTTCCGCCGCGATCTTCCGGCGCATCGATCCGGCCGCGACCGGCGAGCAGCCGCTCATCGACGCAGCCTCGCCATCCTATCATTTCGACGTGATCGACGGCGTGACCTATGCGATCGACGTGACGCAGCCGTCCCGCTACGATTCGGAAGGCGCGCTAGTCGCGCCGGCGGCGCGTCGCATCCGCGATCTCCGTTTCGAGGGCGCGCCGATCGACGACGCGCGGGCGTTCATCGTCGTCACCAACAATTATCGCGCGAGCGGCGGCGGGCAGTTCCCCGGCTGCGACGGATCGACCGTCGTGATCGAAGCGCCGGACACGAATCGGGAAGCCCTGGTGCGCTATATCGTCGAGACCCGCCACGTCGAGCCCAAGGCCGACGGCAATTGGCGCTTCGCGCCGTGGCCGGCCGGCGTCGTCGCGACATTCGTGACTTCGCCCGCCGCCAATCCCGCTGATGCGCCGGCCGGCGTCAAGCTGACCGCGCTCGGCGACGCGCCAGGCGGCTTCGTCAAATATCGGCTCGAACTCGCATAGCCGGAGCGGGGCCGCCGGTGTCGACCGTCGAATCCGGCCGAAGCAGCGCAGGGTGGCGCGACGCCCGGCTTGGACCAGGTGAAGCGGAGGGACTCGCGGGGTCGTGGATCTGCGCGCGGGCGCTGGGCGTATAGGTATTTTCCCTGACTTTCCGGCCCTGGGCGATTGCTCTAGCCTATTCTGGCGGAACTGCCCTGAGATGGCGGCCGCGGTCTGGGGACGAAACGCCGATCGCGCGGCGGGATGGGAATCGGTCGCATCCCGCCGCGTCGAACGCGTGCGAACCGCCGAACGGGCGCCCCCTTGGATATTTCGGTCGCGACGGAGCCGCCTGACCGGCGGGGGTCGAGCCGGATCCGAGGTGCAATCCTCAGACTGCCGGGCGCAGAGCCGCGCCGTGCAGCCTCGGCATGATCTGGGTCGTCAATGTGTGGCGGGCCGCCTTCTGCGCCCTGCGCAGTTCGTCGAGCGCCACGCGTTCGCGCTCCGCGTCGTCGGACGGCGGGATGTCCATCGCGCGGCGGCAGGCCGCGACGAAACGATCGAGGCCGAAAACGCCCGATGTGTTGATCAACCCGTGCGCCTCCAGCCGCGCCTCGACGAAGTTCGACGCGAACGCATCGGTGAGGCTGACGAGAAATTTGTCGGCGATCCGCTCCGCCTTCTCGGCGCCGACGACGAGGACGAATTCTTCGAGCCTGAGCCGGTCGAACGTCGGCGCGTGAGACGACGGGCGCTGCTTGGCGGCGTCGGCCCTCGGCAGCCAGCGCAGGATGTTGTTGTAGAGCTTGGCGCGCTCGATCGGCTTGCCGACATGATCGTTCATCCCGGCGTCGAGGAATGAGCGCACCTGCTGCGGCAGGACGTTGCCCGTCATGGCGATGATCGGGATGTCCCCGATCGGCGGCGGCAGCGCGCGGATTCGCTTCGTGGCGGCGACGCCGTCCATCACCGGCATCTGGATGTCCATCAAGATGAGATCGTAGGGCTTGCCGCCGAGCATCTGGATCGCTTCGAGTCCGCTGCCGACGCAATCCACCAGATAGCCGTTGTCCTCGAGGTAGGCCTCCACGATCTCGAGATTGGTGTCGATATCGTCGATGACGAGGATTCGCGCCTTCTGGCTCGCTGGATTGCGGGGCTGCGCCTTGACGTCCGGCGCCGGCGCGGGTTTCGGAGCCGGCGGCATCGATGCGGTGAACCAGACGGTCGAGCCCTTGCCGACCTCGCTGTCGATCCCGATCTCGCCCTCCATCAGCGCGACGAGCCGCTTGCAGATCGCCAGCCCGAGGCCCGTGCCGCCGTGCCGGCGGCTGATCGAATTGTCAGCCTGGGAAAACTTCTCGAATAGCCGATCCTTCTGCTCGGCGGTGACGCCGACGCCGGTGTCGGCGACCGAAAAGCGAATCCTGTTCCTGCCGTCCGCTTCGGTTTGCGGTTTTGCCTCGACCGCGATCGAGCCCGTCTCGGTGAACTTGACCGCGTTGTTGAGCAGGTTGAGCAGGATCTGACGCAACCGCGCGTGGTCGCCGACGACCCATACCGGCACGCCGGGATCGACGGCGCACGTCAGAACGAGCTTGTTCGCCGCGGCGGTCGGCCGGACGATCTCGACGGTATCGGCGATCAGAGCCGCCGGAGAGAAAGGGCGGTTGTCGAGATCGAGCTTGCCGGCTTCGACCTTCGAGAAGTCGAGAATGTCGTTGACGATCGTCAGCAGCGCGGCGTTGGCCGCCCGCACCAGACCGGCGTAGCGGCGCTGTTTCGGGGTCAGTTCGGTCGTGTTCGACAGGAGATCGACGAAGCCGCTGATGCTGTTGAGCGGGGTGCGGATTTCGTGGCTCATCATGGCCAGAAAGTCCGTCTTGGCGCGGTTCGCACGCTCCGCATCCAGTCGCATCTGGTTGGCCTCTTCGGTCGCCTTGCGCAGCGTTTCCTCGGCCAGCTTTCGCTCGGTCACGTCGCGCGCCACCTTGGAGGCGCCGACGACGTGCCCGGCGGCGTCGCGCAGCGGTGAAACCGTCAGCGAGATGGCGATCCGTCGGCCATCCCTGGCGACTCGGACCGTATCGAAATGGTCGATCCGCTCGCCCTGGGCGAGCCTGACGAGCATCCGCTTTTCCTCCTCCTGCGCTTCCAGGGGGACGATCCGTGCGATCGGCTGCCCGACCATCTCCTGCGCAGTATAGCCGAAAATCCGTGTCGCCCCCGGATTCCAGGATGTCACGACGCCGTCGAGACCCTTGCTGATGATCGCGTCTTCGGAGCCCTCGACGATCGCGGCGAGCCGCTGGGCCTCGGTCGCCGCGCCGTTGCGGTCGTCGACATCGGCCAGCGCGTTGATCGCCCCGACGATCCGTCCGGAGGCGTCGCGCAACGGGGTCGGGTAGTTGAGGACCGTGACCCGGGTCCCGTCCGGTCGCTCGATCAGGGTTTCGATCCCGCGGCTCGGCGCCCCGTCCCGGAGCGCGATCGCCGTCGGCGAGTCCTCGGGGGCTATCGCGCGTCCGTCGGGGCGATACAGACGCCAGGCGCCACACCAGCGGCTGCCTTCCGCTTGCGGCGGACGGCCCCAGAGCTGGGCCGCGGCGGGGTTGAAGCATTCGATCCATCCGTCCGCGTCGGTCCGGTAGACCGCGATCGGCAGGGCCGCCAGCAAGCCGCCGTCGCCCGAATCGTCCCGTCCCGATTTGATCGGCGCCTGGTTCGGGCGCGGTTCCTGAGCGGAGGCTGGCGCGACCGGTCCTTTCCCCTCCCGCCTGCGCGGCAGTTTGACGGGTTCGTCGATGGCGGCTTTCCCGCGCGGCGTCTCGCCTGCGATCGTGCCTGCGGGCCGCTGCTTCAGCACGTCTCCCTCCATGTCGACCGGGTCCGGCCGGAAACCCCGCGCCCGCCCGCGAGGGCTCCGAACCCTCGCTCCCCGGTTGGAAGCCCGCCAGCGGGACCGGACCGGACAGCGAATCAGTTCCGCAAATGTAAAAAACTGTTAATAACATCGACACGTTGCCGGACATAGCCCTTGACGTCGGCGCGGACCCGGTCCGTGGGCCGATATTCAGCGGCGACGCCGCTTCTCCATCGACCGGTTGAATCGAAACCGCCCGCGATCCCGCCACCTGGTCGAGGGGCGCGCTCCGACCATCTTGCTGGGCGGTCCGGAGCCCGGGCTCCGGATCTGACGGGCTGGCCGTTCAGTCGGGCCGTCGTTCGCAGAACAGCAGGCTCGTGAACTCGAAAACCTCCGCGCCGTGCTGGTTCAGCCCGATCTGGCGGCTCGTGACGAGTCCCCATTGCGGGCTTTTGGTGGCGCGCGCCGCCTCGATGCGGCTCGAAAAGACCACGGTGTCGCCGGCGAATACGGGGGCCGGCCATCGCATGTCGCGAAAGCCCGGGGAGACGCCGAGCTTGGGCAGAGGCTCTCCGAGCGCGGCGCGCTTCGCCCTGACGTGGTCGCGCCGGTCGACCAGAAGCCGCATGCAGACGCTCGCCGTGTGCCAGCCCGACGCGATGAGGCCGCCGTACATCGACGCCCTGCCGCCCTCGTCGCTCAGATGGAAGGGCTGCGGGTCGTAGAGCGACGCGAAGGCGACGATGCCCTCGCGGGTGAAGGTGTGGGCGCCGAGCGGGCTCGTGTCGCCGACCCGGATGTCCTCGAAATACAGGCTCATGGCGCCGGCCCGTCGGCGGGCGGGCGGCGCTTGAACAGAATCACGTTCTTCTGGGTCATGGCAATTTCGCCGAGGTGGTTGAGGACCTCGAACGAGAAGTCGACGATGCCGATTTCCGGCCGGGAGGCCGACGGGCGCGCATCGAGCGTCGTGCGTCGCACCGACAGGCGATCGCCAGGCCGCACCGGCCGCAGCCAATTGACTTCCGCGATCCCCGGGCCGCCCTGCGAGGTCGACCGGTTGAGGAAATGATCGCAGTTCATCCGCATCAGCATCGCCGCGGTGTGCCAGCCCGACGCGATCAGGCCGCCTGCCTGGGTGTCGCGCGCCGCGACCTCGTCGAGATGAAACGGCTGCGGATCGAACTGCTCGGCGAATTCCTTGATCTGGATCGCGGAGACCTCGACGTCGCCGTAGCGGACGATCTCGCCCGGCGGGAAATCCTCGAAATACAGCAGGCTCATCGCGGCGGTCCCCTCGGCGCGTCAGGTGGCGAATCTGAAATGAAGCACGTCCCCGTCCGCGACGACGTAGTCCTTGCCTTCGAGCCGGAACTTGCCCGCCTCGCGCGCCCCCGATTCGCCGCGCCCCGCGACGTAATCATCGAAGGCGATCGTCTCCGCCCGGATGAAGCCCTTCTCGAAATCGGTGTGAATGACGCCCGCCGCTTGCGGCGCGCGCGCCCCCTTCTCGACCGTCCAAGCGCGCGCCTCCTTGGGGCCGACGGTGAAGAAGGTGACGAGATGCAGCAGCGCGTAGCCCGCGCGGATGACCCGGTTGAGCCCGGGCTCGTCGAGGCCGACCGCCTCCAGATAGTCCTTCTGATCGGCCTGGGGCAGCACCGCGATTTCGCTCTCGATCTTCGCCGACACTACGACGGCGATCGCGCCTTCGCGCGCCGCCCGTTCGCGCACGCGCTCGGAAAAGGCGTTGCCCCGGTCGGCGCAGGCCTCCTCGACGTTGCAGACGTAGAGTACGGGCTTGGATGAGAGCAGCCCGAGGCCCTGAAACAGCCGCCGCTCCTCCGGGCCGACGTCCGCGAGCCGCGCCGGCCGTCCCTCGCGCAGCTCGGCGAGGCAGCGGTTGACGAGCGCCAGCGTCTCCTTGGCCTCCTTGTCGGCGCCTTTGGCCTTCTTCTCGATCTGGACCAGCCGCCGCTCGAGACTGTCGAGATCGGCCAGCATCAGCTCGGTTTCGATCGTCTCGATGTCGGAGACGGGATCGATCCGCCCCTCGACATGAGTGATGTCGCCGTCTTCGAAACAGCGCACGACATGGGCGATCGCATCGCATTCGCGGATGTTGGCGAGAAACTGGTTGCCGAGGCCCTCGCCCTTCGAGGCGCCGCGCACGAGGCCGGCGATGTCGACGAAGGTCAGGCGGGTCGGGATGATCTCCTTGGATGCGGCGATCTCGGCGAGCGTCGCGAGGCGGGCGTCGGGGACGGCGACGTCGCCGACATTGGGTTCGATCGTGCAGAAGGGGTAGTTGGCCGCCTGGGCCGCCGCCGTCTGCGTGAGCGCGTTGAAGAGCGTCGACTTGCCCACGTTGGGAAGGCCGACGATGCCGCATTTGAAGCCCATCCGATGGCGCCCTCGCCTCTTGCCGATTTCGGGTCGCGCTATGCGGGGCGGCGCGCGAAAAGGCAAGCGCGCAACGCGCTGCGCGGGCGATTCGATCCGGTCCGGGCCGGCGTCGCGACGCACTCCGGCGCCGCGGGCGGCGGCGCTGCGCGTTTCAGGCGTTGCGCGCCGTCATCCAGTCGACAAATCCCTGCCAAGTCACCCTCGATCGCGCACCGACGGCGCCGGCCCCCGGGCGGGCGCCCCGCGGGGCCGCGTCGTTGCGGTCTGCCGGCGCCTCGCTGCCGCGCGCGCCATCGCCGACCAACTTGCGATCGAACCGGACGGAATTGCCGCGCTCCGTATTTCTTCGCTTTGAATCCATCCGCCCGATTCCATCCGATTCGCCGAGCATAGGGCAGCCCCGCCTCCAAGACGATGATTCGTTCGCGCCGCCGCGCCCGCGCCGATCCGGAACTTGCGCGCGCGGCCGCCCGCCCCTATAAGCCGCGCTTCCGCGCTCAATCCGACACCCCTGGAGGCCGGGCGCGCTCAACCCGAAGGAATGTTCGACATGGCGGCGACGAAGCAACTCGCGGCCGTGGCGCGCAACGGGAGCGGCAAGGGGGCCGCCCGTTCCGTTCGCCGCGATGGCCGCGTGCCTGGCGTGATCTACGGCGGCGGCGAATCGCCCGAGCCGATCTCGGTCGATTTCAAGGATCTCAACAAGCTGGTCTACGCCGGTCATTTCCTGACGACCATTTTCGAGCTCGACATTGCGGGCCGGAAGGAGCGGGTCCTCCCGCGCGACTATCAACTCGACGTCGTCAACGACCGGCCGCTGCACGTCGACTTCCTGCGTCTGAAGGCGGGCTCGCGCGTGCGCATCCAGACCCCCGTGCACGTCATCGACCAGGACCAGTCTCCGGGCGTGAAGAAGGGCGGCGCGGTCAATCTGGTGCTGCATTCGCTCGAGCTCTGGGCCCCCGCCGACGCCATCCCCGATTCCGTCACGATCAGCCTCGCCGGCCTCGATTTCCACGATTCGGTGCATGTCTCGACGATCACGCTTCCCGACGGCTGCAAGCCGGTGAACACCAAGACCGATCTGACGATCGTCACCGTGGTCCCTCCGACTGTCTACAAGGACGAAACGCCGGCCCCGGCCGCCGCCGTCACGTCGGGCGCGCCGGCCGCCGGCGCGGTCGCCCCGGCCGCCGGCGCGGCGCCCGCCAAGGGCGCGCCCGCCGCCGCCAAGGGCGCGGCGGCCCCGGCCAAGGCGCCCGCCGCCAAGAAGTAAGGGCCGGCGCCGCCGCGCTTCTCCGAGGCCCGTCCGCAACCGAGCGGGCGGGCCTCGCCCCCGAGGGGCCGTCCATGCTGCTGATTGCAGGCCTCGGCAATCCCGGCGCGCGCCACGCGAGAAACCGCCACAACATCGGCTTCATGGCGATCGAGGCGATCGCCGCCGAGCATCGCATCGGGCCGTTCCGCGCGCGCTTCCAGGGCGCCGTCGCCGAGGGGCTGATCGGCGAGGCGCGGGTCGCCCTGCTGGCGCCCCAGACCTTCATGAACGAATCGGGCCGCAGCGTCGGCGAGGCGATGCGCTTTCACAAGATCGGGCTCGACGGGGTCGTCGTCGTCCATGACGAACTCGACCTCGCCCCGGCCAGAGTGCGCGTGAAAGTGGGCGGCGGCAACGCCGGCCACAACGGCCTGCGCTCCATCAGCGCCCATGTCGGCAACGATTACAAGCGCGTCCGCCTCGGCATCGGCCATCCCGGCGACAAGGCGCTCGTCTACAATTACGTGCTCAACGATTTCGCCAAGGCGGAGATGGCCTGGGTCGGCGCGGTCTGCGCGGCGGTGGCGCGCTTCGCCGGCCTGCTCGCGCGCGGCCAGGACGCGAGCTTCCAGAACAAGGTCCATCTGGCGATCGAGGCGGCCGGGTTCGGCGAGAAGCCCGAGGTCTGACGCCTCGCGCGGCTTGGCGCCGCGCGGGCTTCGTGCTTTTTAGCCGGGCACGACGCCTCCAGCCCGGTGACCCATGCCGACCGCCGATCGCCTCCTCGTTCTCCTGCGCCACGGCCAGAGCGACTGGAATCTCAAAAACCTGTTCACCGGCTGGAGGGACCCGGATCTCTCGCCGAGGGGAATCGAGGAGGCGAGCGCGGCGGGGCGCCGGCTGAAGGCGCGCGGGCTGGCGTTCGATCTCGCGTTCACCTCCGCGCTGATCCGCGCGCAGAACACGCTCGCGCTCGCGCTCGGCGAACTCGGCCAGCCCGGCCTGCCGACCACCGCCGACCAGGCGCTCAACGAGCGCGACTACGGCGATCTCTCCGGCCTCGACAAGGACGACGCGCGCAAGCGCTGGGGCGCGGCGCAGGTGCAGATCTGGCGGCGCAGCTATGACGTCGCGCCGCCCGGCGGCGAAAGCCTCAAGGACACGGTGGCGCGCGTCCTGCCCTATTACTGCCAGCACATCCTGCCGCCGGTCCTCGGCGGCCGGCGCGTCCTCGTCGCCGCCCATGGCAACAGCCTGCGCGCGCTGGTCATGGTGCTCGACCGCCTGACGCCCGAGACGATTCCCGCGATGGAGCTCGACACCGGCGTGCCGCTGGTCTACCGGCTGAAGGCGGATTCGACGGTCGATTCCAAGGAGGTGCTGGGCGCGTGAGCCGACCCGGGCTGGCTGCGGTCGCCGTCGCGCCGGGGGTCGCGCACTATCCGGGCTATCTCGATCGCGCCGCCCAGGAGGCGCTGCGGGACGCGCTCGCCGAAATCATATCCGCGGCGCCGCTGTTCCAGCCGCGCATGCCGCGCACGGGCAAGCCGTTTTCGGTGCGGATGACCAATTGCGGGCCGCTCGGCTGGGTCTCCGACGCGCGCGGCTATCGCTACCAGCCCCGCCACCCCGACACCGGCGCGCCGTGGCCGGAGATTCCGGCGATTGCGCGCCGCGCCTGGGCCGAACTGGCGGCCGGCGCCCCGCCGCCGGAGGCCTGCCTCGTCAATGTCTACGACCCGGCGGCGCGGATGGGGCTGCATCAGGACCGCGACGAACACGACCTGTCGGCGCCGGTCTTGTCTCTTTCGCTCGGCGACTCCTGCGTCTTCCGCATCGGCGGGACGCAGCGCGGCGACGCGACCCGTTCGTTCCGGCTGCATTCGGGCGACGCCCTCACCTTCGGCGGGCCGGCCCGGCTCGCCTTCCACGGCGTCGACCGGCTCCTGCCCGGCGGCTCGACGCTGCTGAAAACGGGCGGCCGGATCAATCTGACGCTGCGGCGCGTGTCGGCGCCGGACTGAACGCGCGCCGATTCCCGCGGTAGGGCGGCCGGCGGCGGGAATTCGCTGCGATCGCCCCGGGGCGCTGGCGGAAACCGTGGTTACATATGACAAAATATGTCACTATGATGATCAAATTCACGTGGTTCGGGTCGGCCAGATCCCGGCCCGC
The DNA here is from genome assembly GCA_049509635.1 of Roseiarcus sp. Lineage (GTDB taxonomy): Bacteria > Pseudomonadota > Alphaproteobacteria > Rhizobiales > Beijerinckiaceae > Roseiarcus. The sequence continues at coordinate 686 of JBEKZS010000003.1, read as the reverse complement.
AATCGGCGCAGAATTCTGACCTGATTGCGTTTTTATGGCGGCAGGGGGGGCAGGCGGCGTCCCGGCGGCGCGGCTTCGCCGAGAATCCGACTTGAACTCGTCGCCTTGTTGCAGTGAAAGCACGCGGACGTCTGGACGAATGGGTGGCGGAGCCGTCTCCGCACAAGGATCGGAAAGATCATGGCGCGCAGCAAGATTGCACTGATCGGGGCCGGGCAGATCGGCGGCACGCTGGCGCATCTGGCGGCGCTCAAGGAATTGGGCGACATCGTGCTGTTCGACATCGTCGACGGCATTCCGCAGGGCAAGGCGCTCGATCTCTCGGAATCCGCGCCGGTCGACGGGTTCAACGCCAAGCTGACGGGCGCCAGCTCCTACGCCGAAATCGCCGGCGCCGACGTCGTCATCGTCACCGCCGGCGTGCCGCGCAAGCCCGGCATGAGCCGCGACGATCTGCTCGGCATCAATCTCAAGGTGATGGATTCGGTCGGGGCCGGCCTGAAGGCGCATGCGCCCGACGCCTTCGTCATCTGCATCACCAATCCGCTCGACGCCATGGTCTGGGCGCTGCAGAAGGCGTCCGGCCTGCCCGCCCACAAGGTCGTCGGCATGGCGGGCGTCCTCGATTCCTCGCGTTTCCGGCATTTCCTGGCCGACGAATTCAAGGTTTCGGTCGAGGACGTCAC
>JBEKZS010000029.1:0-35732 GCA_049509635.1 Roseiarcus sp. | reverse complement strand
GGGAATGGCTGTCATGGGGTGATCCTCCGTGAGTGATCTTGTATCGTCATTCGGCTCTCGGCACCATGTGTTCGTGTCAGGCACGCGTCCGTTCGAACCAGGTCTCGGATGTGGTCCGATCAGGGTCGGGCGGCAGTACACCCTGGCGTGATGGAATCCGGGCGTCCTGTTCGGAAATCGCGTGGAAGTTGGTGCGATTCAGAGTGACGCCGCTCAGATTGGCGCGATCCAGATTCGCGTGGCTGAAATCGGCATTGGTCAGGTCGGCGCCCGCGAAGTTCGCGCCAGTCGCGATTAGCCCCGTGGCGGTGCATTGGAACAGCGAGGCTTTGGCGAAGACCGCATCAGCTGCATTGGCGTCGATGAGGATGGCTTGTGCCAGGTCGGCACCCGACAGATCCGCCCGTGTCAGGACCGCAGTCTTCAGAACCGCGCGCCCGAGTTTGGCACCGGTCAGCGTCGCGCCCGACAGTTTGGCGCCTATCAGCATGCATTGGCTCAGATCGGCACCCGTCAGATCGCAGCCGGTGAAGTCGAAGCGGTGAAGATCCTGGGCGTCGAACCGGCACTTGCTGAAGTCGCCGAAACGCAGGTCCCGCGCCGGATCGAAGCCCGCCAGACGAATGAGCGCCGCGAAATCGTCGGTCGCCGAACTGTCGATCGAATCGATTCGCTGTTCGAGTTCGGTGACCGGCATCTCGCCCCACGCGCTCGCGATCATTCCGGCGCCGCCCTCTTCAGGCTCAGCGTCTGGACGACGAGAATCACGTTCCCGTACTTATCGGGTTCGCCCAGAGTCGCGCGCGTCGACAGGTGGCTGATGACGCGATTCCGGTTGATGCTTTCGACAGCCGAAACGCCTCCGGGTCGGGACGGCTTCCGCACGCAGACAAAACCGTGGTCGAGCGATGCTTCCAGTTCGATCCTGACCGTCTCGCCCGCCCGCGCCCGGTCGATGATGCACAGAGGAATCGCGGGGTCGAGGCCGTTCAGCGACAAGGGGCCGTTCGCGGGCTCCGTGGGCGAGAAGGACACGACCGCGTTGTCCGGCGTATTCCTTGGATCAATCCTGATCCCCGGAACATCGCGCTTGCCCGTCGGCGCGCGACAAATCCCCCGGCGCTTCTCGCCGAGCCTGACGGAAATCGAAAATTCGCCGATCCCGATTCTGAGGTCGCGGGCGAGTTCTCGAATCTTCGGCTCGGCGATGCCGAAAATCAACTCCACGAGGGGTGGCGCGATCGCGAGCGCCCCATCGTCCTGCGAGCGGTCGTCCGGAGACCGGCCGTGCAGAATGCCGAGACTGTTCAAATATTCGTCCAGTTTCGGCGCGAGGTCCTTTGGAATCCATCCCCTGTTCTTCTTGCTGACGTGGAGCCAACCGCGCAGGGTCCCGCGCGCGACGCCCAGGTAGGTCGCGCAACCGATCTCCGTCCCGGCGGAATTGATGATCTTCTCGTAGGCATCTGGCCGACGGACCCAAGTCGTCGGGTTGCACCGGCCCCACGGACGCCTCCTCCTGTTCGCCGCCGCGGCGTCGGTCACTTGCCGTTCCCCAGTGAGAACTTCGGAAAACCTAACCGACTTCATGGCCGGGCGCACCGACATTATTGCGCCAGCCTCCGCCACAGTCCCTCGGATGGCTTCCCAACGTCGGCGGGGTCGCGAGGCGGGGCGATCGACAGGCGATCCGAACGGCGACGCGCCCGTCCTTGCCTCATTCGGCCAACGTCGCCAGCCGGCAGACGCCCGCGCCGCCAGGGCGGGGCGCGCGCCTCGAGGTCGAGCCGCCTGCGGCGGTCGATTCGCGCCGAGAGGTCTCGGTCGCCAATCGCTGCGCCGACGGCGCGCAGTCACCCCCCGGCGACGAAGTCGTCCGGCAGGGCCGAAACGGAGTGGGGGAGCGGCCTCTTGGCCTCGGGCGATTGCTTGCAATCGCCCTGGCTTGACGGCGACCCGGCGGCGTGGCCCCCGCCCGCGCTGCCGGCGCCGGGCGCGCGACCTCCCATGCGACGCCGCGCACGCCGCGCACGGCGCCGCTCGAACGTCGAGCGGGGGAACGCCGTGGATGCACACGACGCGCCGGGCCATGACCTCGGCTCGCCCCACCCCCCCGATCCCGCTTGAACGCCCGCCGATCTCTCGATAGATTCACTCGACAAAGGAGCTCCCCTCATGACCATCGACTGGGCGCATTTCACGCCGTGGGCTTCGCTCGGCGGCGGGCTGCTGATCGGGCTGGCGGCGGCGGCGTTGATTCTCGGCGTCGGGCGGATCCTCGGCGCGGCCGGAATCGTCGGCGGGCTCGTCGACCCGCGCCCCGGCGATGTCGGCTGGCGGCTGTCGCTGATCGTCGGGCTGGTGCTGGCGCCGACGCTGCTGTCGCTGGTCTGGCTGGCGAAGCCGCCTGTGATCGCCGCGTCCTGGCCGACGCTGATCGTCGCCGGGCTGCTGGTCGGGTTCGGGACCCGGCTCGGATCGGGCTGCACGAGCGGGCACGGCGTCTGCGGTCTGGCGCGGCTGTCGCCGCGCTCGCTGGCGGCCACGGCGGCGTTCATGGCCTCGGGCTTCGCCACCGTCTTCGTCGCGCGGCATCTTTTGGGCTGACACCGGCCGGGGACATTTCATGCGCAACATCGTCTCGCTCGCCGTCGGCCTGGTGTTCGGCGCCGGCCTGTGCATCTCCGGCATGACCGACCCCGCCAAGGTGCTCGGCTTTCTCGATATCGCCGGGCTCTGGGATCCCTCGCTCGCGCTGGTGATGGGCGGCGCGGTCGCGGTCGGCCTCGTCGCGTTCGGGCTCGCCCGGCGGCGCCGGTTCGCGCTCGACGGCGAGCCGATGCGGATGCCGTCGGCGCGGGCGATCGACGCGCCGCTGATCGTCGGCGCGCTGGTGTTCGGAATCGGCTGGGGCCTCGCCGGCATATGCCCCGGCCCGGGGATCGTCGACATCGGCTTCCTCGATCCGCGCGCGGTCGTGTTCGTCGCGGCGATGGCGGCCGGCATGCTCGCCCACCGTCTCGTCGGACTGCGCTTGCCGGCGCGGGCGCCGATCGGGCAGGATGCCTGAACGCCCCGGGCATGCTCTCCGCCAATGATCGAACGCGTCCTCCAGCAAGTCCTGTTCGCCAGCCGCTGGCTGCTGACGCCGTTCTATTTCGCGCTCGCGCTCGGCCTGGTCGCGCTGCTGGTCAAGGTCGCCCTGCGGGTCTGGGAGATCGCCAACGGCTTTTCCGCCCTCACCGAGGCCGGGCTGATGCTCGGCGTGCTCGCCATCGTCGACCTGACCCTCACCGCCTCGCTGCTGGTGATCGTGATCTTCTCCGGCTACGTCAATTTCGTCTCGCGGATCGAGGCGAGCGAGCACAAGGACTGGCCGCAATGGATGGCGGCGGTCGACTTCAGCGAGCTCAAGCTCAAGCTGATGTCGTCGATCGTCGCGATCTCGGCGATCAAGCTGCTGGAATCCTATATGGAGATCGGCCACGAAACGGATCGCGACCTCTATTTCCTGACCGGCATCCATCTCGCCTTCGTCGTCTCGACCCTGCTGCTGGCGCTGTCCGACCGGCTCGGCCACGGCGGCGCGACGCCGCACGACTGAACGCCGCGCGCTGGCTCGTTGCCGCTACTTCTCGAGAACGACCTGCCGGCACTCGGGCGGCAGTTGCGCCAGCGTCAGCGGCGGCTTGGGCTTGGCGTTGGGATCGACATGGGGATGCAGCGCCTCGTCGGTGAACCACCAGGCGAGCGACTTGTCGCAGCCGTCGCCGGGCGGGACCGGCTCCTGCGGCTGGCAGCCGGCGTCGCCGGCGGGGCAGGCGATGCGGACGTGGAAATGATAATTGTGCCCCCAATAGGCGCGCACCTTGGTCATCCACGGCGCGCCGGCGGCGGTTTCGCACAGCTTCTTCTTGATCGCGGCGTTGACGAAGATGCGCTCGACCTCCGGCTCCTCCGCCGCCGCCTGGATGATCGCCGCCTGGCGCGGCGTCCAATGGGCGGGATCGACGCCGAGGCCGTCCTCGCTCACCATGTCCACGGCGGACATTTCCTCGCGCTCGGCGCGGCTCAGCGTGCGCTCGGGCATCGGGGTCAGCCAGATGTCGGCGTCGAGGCCGACCTGATGCGAGGCATGGCCGGTCAGCATCGGCCCGCCGCGCGGCTGCGAAATGTCGCCGACGAGTATGCCCGGCCACAGGCCCTTCTGCGCCGCCTTGCGCGAGAACCGCTCGAGGAACGCGATCATCGCCGGATTGCCCCAGTTGCGGTTGCGCGACAGCCGCATCACCTGCCAGCTCTCGCCGTCGACGGGGAGCGCCTTGGCGCCGGCGAGACAGCCGCGCGCGTAGGAGCCGATCGAGCGCGCCTGCAATTCGGCCGGCGACAGCGCCCGGCCGAACACTTCCTTGGCGGGAAGCTTCGGATCGGCGGGATCGGCGAGCGGGGGCAGCGGCGCGGGATCGACGCTGCCGACGTCCTGCGCGAGCGCGCCGCTGCAGAGCGCGAGGCCGATCAGCGCCGCCGGAACCAATGTGCGCACAAGCGTTCGCATGGCCAATCCCCGATGCCGCCCGCGCGATATTGCCGGGCCGGCGATGACGAATCCTCGCGCGCCTTCGGAGACGCGCGCGAGGAGGTCGCGCGCGGGCCGCGTCCGCTCCGCTTCGAACCGGAGGTACTGCTGTGCGCTCCAGTCCGCCATCGCGAGCCCCGTCGGCAAACGCCGCGCCGCGCCCGGGCGGTCGCGGCGCCGGCCGATCCGTCGATGGCTTCCATGCGACGTAATTGCAACGAATTTATGAGGTTTAGTCGACAGGTTTCAACGAGCAGGCAAATCATTTCCGATTCAACGCTTTATGGGCAAAGGCAGGCGTCGGCCGGCCGCGCCGCCCGCGCATCGCCGGTCGGGGCCCGGCGGGGCAAAAAACCCCGCCCGGCCGATCGCCGCGGCGCTGGTCCGCCGCCTGCCCAAATCCGGGGCGGATATCAAAGAGTTAAAATAATACCTAAAATATATGTGAATTTTTTGCGCTGCATCGTGGCGACCCATGACCGCCGTCGGGCCCGGGCGCGGGTTGCCCCGGCCGCCGCCTCATGCGATATTCATCGGACGCAAAGAAATGACGACTAGTATACGTAGATGTTGAGAGTAATAATAATTATCTAGAATAATTAAGTATTTATACGAATTGGTTTTCTGCGAATTTGCTTCGCAAGCCCTGAACAATTTTACCCGTTTGATACCATATTATTAGATTACGATAGGGCAATTCAGCGTCTTGGGACGTTCAACGTTGAGAGAATAACCACAGTGCGGGCTGTGGAAGGAGAAACCATGTCTGATCAATCGATTGATGGATACGCCGGGGATGTATCCGCCGACGCCGCTTGGGCGATGCTGAAAAGCGACCCGGCGGCCGTTCTGGTCGACGTTCGCACCAAGGCGGAATGGGCCTATGTCGGCGCGCCCGATCTCGGGGCGATCGACAAGGAGACGATCTTCATCGAGTGGCAGGAATTTCCCTCGATGCAGGTGGCGGCCGATTTCGCGCCGCAGCTTGCGGGCCTGTTGCGCGCGCGCGGGATTTCCGCCGCCGCGCCGGTCTTCTTCCTGTGTCGCTCGGGCGTGCGCTCGCGCGCCGCCGCGATCGCGATGACCGCCGCCGGCCAGCAGCGGTGCTTCAATATCGCGCAAGGCTTCGAGGGACCGCCGGACGCCAGCCGCAAGCGCGGCCTGATCGACGGCTGGAAGGCGAGCGGGCTGCCCTGGGCGCAGTCCTAGCGCGTTTCCAGCCGCTCCGTTTCGCCCGCGGCGCGCCGTCGCGCCCGCCGTCCATCCCGAGAACGAGAGAATCCGAACATGTCCTATCGGGCGAGCGTGGCCGAGGATCGGGTGACGAAGGGGCGTGAGATGACCGACCTCGAGGAACCCTGGAAACGTTGCGTCGCCCGCCTGCGGGCCGAACTCGGCGAAGACGTGTTCACCAGCTGGTTCGGTCGGCTCGAGCTCGAGGCGGTCGCCAATCGCCAGGCGCGCTTCACCGTGCCGACCCGTTTCCTCAAGAGCTGGATCGAGTCCCACTATCTCGACCGCATCCGCGCGGCGCTCGACGGCGAATTGGGCGACATCGTCGAGATCGTCGTCGCGGTGCGCTCCTCGACTTGCGGCGCGGCGCAGGGTCAAGGCGCCGGGCCCGCCGCCGATGGCGCGCACGAGCCGCGGCAGGCCGATTACATCGCGCCGCCGTCGCCGGAAGCCGCCGCGGGTCCGCGCGGCGCGACGCGGCGCGACGAGCCGCGGCCGCCGCAGGATTCGCTCGCCGGCTCGCCGCTGGATCGCCGGCTCACCTTCGCCACCTTCCTGGTCGGCCGATCCAACCAGCTCGCCTATGCCGCGGCGCGGCGGGTCACCGAGACGAAGCCCGGGCAGATGCCGGCGTTCAGCCCGCTCTACGTCCACGCGGCCGTCGGCCTCGGCAAGACCCACCTGTTGCAGGCGCTCGCCCACGCGGCCGCGGCGCAGGGGCAGCGGGTCATCTATCTCACCGCGGAGAAGTTCATGTACGGCTTCGTCGCGGCGCTGCGGGCGCAGACCGCGATCGCGTTCAAGGAGAGCCTGCGCTCGATCGACCTGCTGATTTTCGACGACGCCCAGTTCCTGCAGGGCAAATCGATCCAGACCGAGTTCTGCCACGCGCTCAACGCGCTGGTCGACGCCGGCCGGCAGGTCATCGTCGCCGCCGACCGGCCGCCCGGCGATCTCGAGGCGCTCGAGGAGCGCGTGCGCTCGCGGCTGGCCGGCGGCCTGTGCGTCGAAATGGGCGCGCTCGACGAACCCCTCCGGATCAAGATCCTGGAGGCGCGGATCGCCGCCGCTCAGCTGTCCCAGCCGCATTTTTCGGTCGCGCCCGCGGTGCTCGCGTTCGTCGCGCGCGCGATCCAGTCGAACGGGCGCGATCTCGACGGCGCGGTCAACCGCCTGCTCGCCCACACCACTTTGACCGGCGCGCCGCTCAGCGTCGAGACCGCGGAAATCGCGATCCGCGATCTCGTTCGCACGCACGAGCCGCGGCGGGTGAAGATCGAGGACATCCAGAAGCTGGTCGCCAACCACTACAGCGTGACGCGCGCCGACATTCTTTCCTCGCGCCGCACCGCCGCGGTCGTCAAGCCACGCCAGATCGCGATGTACCTGGCCAAGACGCTGACCCTGCGCTCGCTGCCGGAGATCGGGCGCCGGTTCGGCGGACGCGATCACACGACGGTCCTGCACGCGGTGCGCAAGATCGAGGGCCTCTCCCACGCCGACCGGACGCTCAACGATGAGCTCGAACTGCTCAAGCGGATGCTGCAGGATTAGCGCGCCGCGGGTCCGGCGATGACCCTGATCTTCAAGATCGCCGGCGCCGAGGAATGGCGGATGGCGCAGGCCGCCGGCGTTTTCGTGGGCGCAAAGGTCGATCGCGCCGACGGCTTCATCCATTTCTCGACCGCCGCCCAGGCCGCCGAAACCGCGGCCCGATGGTTCGCCGGGCGACGCGACCTCGTTCTGGCGGCGGTCGACGCCGAGGCGCTCGGCGCGGCCCTGCGCTGGGAGCCCTCGCGCGGCGGCGCGCTGTTCCCGCATCTCTATGCGCCGCTGGCGATGTCGGCGGTCCGCTGGACCCGCGCGCTGCCGCTCGGCCTCGACGGCCGCCACCTGTTCGGGACGCTGGAGACATGATGCGCGCGCTGGCCGCGCTGGCCTTGCCGCTGCTGCAGAAACTCGAGCCCGAGACCGCTCATCGCCTCGCCCTGGCCGCGCTGCGGTTCGCGCCGAGCGCGCCGCCGCCTTGCGATCCCCGGCTCGGCGTGGCCGCGTTCGGCCTGACCTTCGCCAATCCGCTCGGGCTCGCGGCCGGATTCGACAAGAACGCCGGGGTCGCGCCGGCGCTGCTGGGCGCCGGCTTCGGCTTCGTCGAGGTCGGCACGCTGACGCCGCGCCCGCAGCGCGGCAATCTGCGGCCGCGGCTGTTTCGCCTGCCGGCCGACGCCGCGCTGGTCAACCGGCTCGGCTTCAACAACGACGGCTATGCGGCGGCGCACGCCCGGCTCGCGCGCCGCCGCCCGGGCGGCGTCGTCGGCGTCAACATCGGGCCCAACCGGGATTCGGCCGACCGCGTCGCCGACTATGTGCTCGGCGTGCGGACATTCGCCGACGTCGCGAGCTATTTCGCGATCAACGTCTCCTCGCCGAACACGCCCGGCCTGCGCGATCTCCAGCAGCGCGACGCCCTCGACGGGCTGGTCGCGCGGGTGATCGGGGCGCGCGACGGCTGTCCTGTCCGGCGGCCGGTGCTGGTCAAGATCGCCCCCGACGTCGACCTGGTGACGCTCGACGACATCGTCTCGGTGTGCCGGGCGCGCGGCGTCGACGGCATGATCGTCGGCAACACCACGATCAGCCGCCCTGCGTCGCTGCGCGATGCGGGCGCCGCCGAGGCGGGCGGCCTGTCGGGCAGGCCGCTGTTCGACCTCGCGACCCGAACCCTCGCGCGGACGTTCCTGCGCGTCGACGGGGCCTTCGGCCTGATCGGCTGCGGCGGCGTCGACGGCGCGCCCGCGGCGCTCGCCAAGCTCGAAGCAGGCGCCAGCCTCGTCCAGCTCTACACCGCGCTGACCTATCGCGGGCCCGGCCTGATCCCCGCGATCCTGCTCGACCTCGTCGCCGCGATGGGCGCCCGCGGCCTGGCGCGGCTCGGCGATCTCGTCGGCGCCGGCGCGCGCGACTGGGCCGTGGCGAAATCCTGAAGCCGGGCCTGCGATGGTTCAGCGCGACCGGCGGGCGTCGAGCAGCCGCAGCACCAGCCAGACCGGCACCACGACCAGCGCGCCGGTCAGCAGGAACCGCCCGAACTCGTGAAAATCGGCGAGCGCGAGGCCGGCGAGGCGGCGGAACGCCTGAACGGCGCTGGCGAGGATGTCGCCCGGTTCGATTCCCCACATGACCAGCAGGAAGCCGACGATGAACGAGACCACGATCAGCCGCGCCAGGACCGAGATCGGGGAGCCGCCGAGAAAGCGGGCGAGCGTGGAAGGGTTCATCGAAAATCCTCGCCGGTGGAGCCTGGCAGCCATATCGCCGGGCCGGGCGCCGATGCAACGGCATCGTTCGGCGCGCGCGAGCGGCCAATGAAAAAGGGCGGCCGCAGCCGCCCTTTCCTCGTTTCCTTCCGGGGAGGCCGGATCAGAAGTCCATGCCGCCCATGCCGCCGCCGCCGCCGCCCATCGGCATCGCCGGCTTGTCCTTCGGCAGTTCGGCGACCATCGCCTCGGTGGTGATCAGCAGTCCGGCGACCGAGGCCGCGTCCTGCAGGGCCGTGCGCACGACCTTGGAGGGGTCGACGATGCCCGCCTCGATCATGTCGACGTAGAGCTCGGTCTGGGCGTTGAAGCCGTAGGTCTGCGACCGGTGCTCGAGGATCTTGCCGACCACGATCGACCCTTCGACGCCCGAGTTTTCGACGATCTGGCGGATCGGCGCTTCGAGGGCCTTCAGGACGATGTTGATGCCGGCCTGCTCGTCGGCGTTCTCGCTCTTCAGCTTGGCGACCGCCGCCTTGGCGCGCAGCAGCGCGACGCCGCCGCCCGGGACGATGCCTTCCTCGACCGCCGCGCGGGTGGCGTTGAGGGCGTCCTCGACGCGGTCCTTCTTCTCCTTGACCTCGACTTCGGTCGCCCCGCCGACCCGGATCACCGCGACGCCGCCCGCCAGCTTGGCGAGCCGCTCCTGCAGCTTCTCCTTGTCGTAGTCGGAGGTGGTCTCCTCGATCTGGGCCTTGATCTGGCCGATCCGCGCTTCGATGTCGGCCTTCTTGCCGGAGCCGTTGATGATCGTGGTGTTCTCCTTCTCGATGCGAATCCGCTTGGAGCGGCCGAGCATCTGGAGCGTCACGTTCTCGAGCTTGATGCCGAGGTCCTCGGCGATCATCTGGCCGCCGGTCAGGATCGCAATGTCCTCGAGCATCGCCTTGCGGCGATCGCCGAAGCCCGGCGCCTTGACCGCCGCGACCTTGAGGCCGCCGCGCAGCTTGTTGACGACCAGCGTGGCGAGCGCCTCGCCCTCGATGTCCTCGGCGATGATCACCAGCGGCTTGCCGCTCTGGACGACCGCCTCGAGAACCGGGAGCATCGACTGCAGCGACGACAGCTTCTTTTCGTGGATGAGAATGTAGGCGTCGTCGAGCTCGGCGATCATCTTCTCGGCGTTGGTGATGAAATAGGGGCTGAGATAGCCGCGGTCGAACTGCATGCCCTCGACGACGTCGAGTTCGGTCTCGGCGGTCTTGGCCTCCTCGACCGTGATGACGCCTTCGTTGCCGACCTTCTGCATCGCCTTGGCGATCATGTCGCCGATCGACTTGTCGCCGTTCGACGAGATCGTGCCGACCTGGGCGACTTCGGCGGAGTCCTTGATCTTCTTGGAGCGCTTGGCGATGTCCTTGACCGCTTCGATGACCGCGAGGTCGACGCCGCGCTTGAGGTCCATCGGGTTCATCCCGGCGGCGACATATTTGGCGCCTTCGCGCACGATCGCCTGGGCGAGCACGGTCGCCGTGGTGGTGCCGTCGCCGGCCTTGTCGTTGGTCTTGGACGCGACTTCGCGCACCATCTGCGCGCCCATGTTCTCGAACTTGTCCTCGAGTTCGATCTCCTTGGCGACGGTGACGCCGTCCTTGGTGATCCGCGGGGCGCCGAACGACTTGTCGAGAATGACGTTACGGCCCTTGGGGCCGAGGGTCACCTTCACCGCATTGGCGAGTATGTCGACGCCGCGCAGCATTTTCTCGCGCGCGTCGGAAGAGAAGCGTACATCTTTGGCTGCCATGTCTGAAATCTCCTGACCCGTTCCGGGTCTGAATGACTGGAATTGAAAGGGGAACGCCGGCGGTCAGCCGACCACGCCCATGATGTCGGATTCCTTCATGATCAGGAGCTCCTGACCGTCGATCTTGACCTCGGTGCCCGACCACTTGCCGAACAGCACCTTGTCGCCCTTCTTGACGTCGAGCGGGGTCAGCTTGCCCGCTTCGTCGCGCCCGCCGGGGCCGACGGCGATGATTTCGCCTTCCTGGGGCTTTTCCTTGGCGGTGTCGGGAATGATTATGCCGCCCTTCGTCTTCTCCTCGCCCTCGAGGCGGCGGACGACGACGCGGTCATGCAGGGGACGGAATTTCATGTCTTGCGTTTCCCATCTAGGATCGCCCGCGCCTTGGCGGCGGGGCTGGTTCGGTCTCATCGACCCAAGCCGCTGGCACTCGTTAAAAAGAGTGCTAACAACTCAACGTCTAAATAGGAAAGCGGCGCACGGTCGTCAAGGCCCGCCAGCGCCGCCGCCGCGGGGCTCCGGCGAAAACGGCGGATTGGGTAAACGGCCGGCGGAGTCCTCGCCGCGCCCGGTCAGGCGGCGAGCAATCGCTGGACCTCGTTGACCAGATCCTTGAGGTGGAACGGCTTGGACAGGATGCGGGCATCCTTGGGCGCATTGTTGTCCGGGTTCAGCGCCACCGCGGCGAAGCCGGTGATGAACATCACCTTGATTTCCGGATCGAGTTCGGTCGCGCGGCGCGCGAGTTCGATCCCGTCCATCTCGGGCATGACGATATCGGTCAACAGCAGTTCGAACGGCTCTTCGCGCAGGCGGTTGTAGGCGGACAGGCCGTTGTCGAACGAAGCGACGGCGTAGCCCGCGCTCTGCAACGCCTTGACGAGGAAGCGGCGCATGTCGTTGTCGTCTTCGGCGAGCAGGATCTTGGTGGCGATTACGGCCGGCGCGTTCATTCTTTTCCCTCGACTTTATGACTCATCATTCGCCAGCATCGGTAAAAATCGAGTGAAGGCGACGGCGGAAGATCGGAATTTCCAAAGGAAACTAAGGCATCTATCGCGCGCGCGCCAGCCCGCTCGCCGGGCGCCCCCCGCGCGCCCGGCGACTTTCGCCCCGATCGCAGGTTATCTCTCGCGCCGCGTCGCTTATTAACGCATAGTTGGGGCAGTTTCGCTTCGGCGCATTCTCGCCCCGGGTGATTCGGCGGGCCGGTCAGAGACGCGGGATAGTTCAGATGCGGTACGAAATGCACGGGGACGACCTGCCGCGCGACTCCGACTTCCGGGGACCCGATTGTCCCCCGCCGTTCGAGATATTCGAGCCGGATCGCCTCGCGCTTCCGATCGTGTTCAATTCGCCCCACTCCGGGCGCTATTATTCACCCCGGTTTCTCGACGGCTCGCGTCTCGACGCGCTCACCTTGCGCCGTTCCGAGGACGCGTTCGTCGACGAACTGTTCGCCCCTTGCGTGAGGCTCGGCGCGCCGCTGATGCGGGCGAATTTTCCGCGCGCCTTTCTCGACGTCAACCGCGAGCCGTTCGAGCTCGACCCCCTGATGTTCGAGGGTCGGCTGCCGGCCTTCGCCAACACGCGCTCGCTGCGGGTCGCCGGCGGATTGGGGACGATCCCCCGCGTCGTCGGCGACGCCCAGGAAATCTACAAGGGCCCGCTTTCGATCGAGGAGGCGATGGCGCGCGTCGCCACGCTCTACAAGCCCTACCATCAGGCCCTGCGCGGCCTCGTCGATCGCGCCGCCGGCGCCTTCGGGCTCGCGGTGCTGGTCGATTGCCATTCCATGCCGTCGAGCATGGCCGACGGCGGCGCGAGCGATTTCGTGATCGGAGATCGCTACGGCGCCAGCGCCGCGCCATGGATCGTCGACGCGGTCGAAGGCTCCCTGCGGCGCGCCGGCTTCTCGGTGCGGCGCAACAAGCCCTATGCCGGCGGCTTCATCACCGAGCATTACGGGGCGCCGGCGAGCGCGCGCCACGTCGTCCAGATTGAAATCAATCGCGCGCTCTATATGGATGAGCGCGCTCTGGCGAAGTCGCGTCGCTGGGGGGACCTGGGCGCAGGCCTGTTCGCCATGGCCTCGGAACTGGCGGGCCGGGTCAATCTCGAAATCAGGAAACCCCAGATCGCCGCCGAGTGACCCGTCGACCCGGTCCAATATCGGGCGCGCAAAAAAAGGAGGCCGCTCATGTCGCCACAAGCGGCCTTAAGTCTAGGGAGGAAACGCCCAAGGAGGGCATATGCGGCAGGTCATGCCGCACCGCAATAATATCGCCGTGCACCGCACCAAATGCAAGCGTTTTTTTTGGCGACGGTCCGCCCCCTTGTGCCGAATCGGTCGAAAACGGTCGAAAAGGCTTGGATTTACAGTGAACGGATGCAGAATCGCGACGGATTTATTTCCTTCATGATCATACGAAACAACAATTTATGAAACCGGCCGGAATTACCGAGTCCGGGCGACGCAAACCAAACGGGTATGGCTGATATGCGCAATTCGCAGGACTGGCGGCGCTTTTCGAGGGGTCGCCGATGACGGCCGTCGATTTCGCCGCCTTCGTCGAAAAGCTGGCCCAGGTCGCCGGGGACGTGATCGTCCCGTTCTTCCGCACCGCGATCGGCGCCGAGGACAAGTCCAAGGGCGGCGTCTTCGATCCGGTGACCGAGGCCGACCGCGCGGCGGAGGCGGCGATGCGGCGGTTGATCAGCCAGACCTTCCCCGCGCATGGGGTGATCGGCGAGGAATATGGCCGCGACCGCCCGGACGCAGAATATGTCTGGGTGCTCGACCCGATCGACGGGACCAAGAGCTTCATATCCGGTCTGCCGACGTGGGGTACGCTGATCGGCCTCATGCATCATGGCCGGCCAGTCTATGGCATGATGGCGCAGCCGTTCACCCGCGAGCGCTATTCGGGCGACGGCAAGCGCTCCCGCTGGCGGGGCGTCGCCGCGCCGCGCGGCGAAACCGCCGGCGGCGAATGGGCGACCCGCACGCTCCATACCCGCGCTTGCGGCTCGCTCGCCGAGGCGACGCTGATGACGACCAGCCCGCTGCTGTTCGACGAGGCGGACAGGGCGGCCTATCGACGAGTGGAGGAGCGGACGCGCCTGGTTCGCTACGGCGGCGATTGCTACGCCTATTGCATGCTGGCGTCCGGCTTCGTCGACGTGATCGTCGAGGCGAATCTGAAACCCCACGACATCGTCGCGCTGGTTCCGATCATCGAAGGCGCCGGGGGAACCGTCACGACCTGGGACGGCGCCCCCGCCGCCCAGGGCGGCCGCATCGTCGCCGCCGGCGACCGGCGCATTCACGAGCGGGCGATCGCCCTGCTGGCGGGCTGAGGGCGGCGGGGAGTCCGGCTTCAGCCGATCCCGAGCAATTCGATCAGCGGCGGAATCAGCGGCGCGTCGGCCGGCGGCATGGGATGGTCGCGCAGCGCCCCGGCGCGGACCCATTTGAGCGCCTGGCCCTCGCGCGCCGCGACGAAGCCCTCCCAGCGCCGGCAGACGTAGAGCGGCATCAGCAGGTGGAAGTCCTCGTAGGCGTGACTGGCGAAGGTCAGCGGCGCGAGGCAGGCCTCCTTGACGGCGATGCCGAGCTCCTCGGCGAGTTCGCGGATCAGCGCCTCCTCCGGTCGCTCGCCGGCGTCGATCTTGCCGCCGGGAAATTCCCAGAGCCCTGCGAGTTGCCTGCCCGCGGGGCGTTGCGCTATGAGCACGCGGTCGTCCGAATCGATGAGGGCGACGGCGACGACGACGAGCAGGTTCACGGCGGCTCCCTGACGAGAGGGCGGGCCGCCGGGGCAGGCGGGCGGGGCCATTCAAACCATCCCGCCCGCTTTGGCAAGCGGAACGACGCGCCGCCGGGTTCGGTCGCGCCGCCCGCGGAAGCGCGGCGCCCGCACCTGCCGCAGGTGCGGAACCTGCGGCCCGCGAAAGCGTTGAGGGAGGGCCGCGGGAGGAGGGCGAGGGCGCCGATCAACGACGCCGCGCCGATCGGGTTGGCGCGGGTTCAGGGCGCCAGGTTCATCAAGGAGGCCAAATGATGACCGCTCAACGACATTTCTCCGACGAGGAAATCATCAAGGCGCGAGCGTACGCGATCTGGGAAGGCGAGGGCAGGCCGGACGGGAGGGATCTCGAGCACTGGCGGCGCGCCTCGCAGGAGATCGCGGCGATGGACGCCGAACCGCCGCGGCGCCAGGAAGAGGAAGCGACGGCGCGCGCCGCCGCCCGCCGGGTCGGCCGGACGATCACGCCGGACGCCGCCCGCGGCGCCGACGCCCGCTCGACCGGCGCGCGCGCGCCGCGGTCGCGGACGGACGGTCACTGAGCCTCAGGCCCCGGGATCGAACGGCGCGTCGACGAACAGGTCATGGCGGGGACGGGGCGGCTCGCCCGCGTCGCGGGCGAACACGGCCCCGGCCCAGCCGACCGCGAAGCCCGTGGCGCCGCTCGCCAGCGCGCAGATCATCAGCCGGCCAGGGTCGGGGAATCCGCCCCCGAGGATGAGAAGAAACAGGCCGCTCGCCAGGCTGGCGACGGCCCCGGCGGCCGCGTGGGCGCTCGTCGCGCGGGAGAACAAGGCGAGCGCAATCAGCGGCGCGGCGAGGCCGACCGACAGCGCGGCGGCCAATTGCAGCGCGACGCCGGGGTTCACCGCGGTTCTCGCGGTGAGCAGGGCGCAGCCGCCCACGACAGCGATCATCGCGACGCGCGAGCGAGCGAGCCGCTGGCTGGCGAGCGGCGCCCAGCGATGGCGCAGGCCGGTCATTCTCGCGCCCCACGCACGCGTCGCCGCCTGAGCGCCGGCGCCGGCGAGGACCAGCGCCCCGAGCACGACTGCGGTCGCCCGCAAGCCGGCGGCCATCGGCCCGGTCGGCTCCCCCATGCCGAGATCGAGCAACGCCGCCAGCGCGATCAGCGCGGCGAACGCCACCCCAAAGAGGCCGGCGCGAAACGCCTGTCGCTCGCCGGAGCAGGCGATCGCAGCTGTCGTCAGCGGCGCCAGGGCGCCGACGGCCAGGCCGGTGGCCAATGCGACCAGGACATCCGCCGCCGCGCCGACGCTCCACAGCGGCGTCAGCGTCTGGCCGACCAGCGCGCCGCCGCGCGCGAGCGCCGGCAGGGCCGGGTCTCCGCTCAGCAGTTGCGCGGCGATCGGCAAGGTCAAGATCATGAGGATCATGCCCGCGCTCGCCGCGGCCCCCCAGACGAGCCCGGCGAGGCCGCCGGGCGCGACGGTCAGAAGGACCACCGCGGCAACGATCGTGGCCGCCGCGGCGCGCGCCGGTTCGAACAGCGCGACGATCGCGTCCGTCGCCGCGGCCACTCCCGCCGCCGCGACCAGCGCGCCGATCGTCGCCAGCAGCATCGCCACCAACAGCCGCAGCGGCGTACTGGGAAACCGGGTCGCCAGGAGATCGGCGAGGCCGCTCGCGTGGGTCGCGCGCAGCAGCGGCGAGACGACGAGGGCGTTGAGCGCGACGCCCGCCGCGACGCCCACCAGCGGCAGCGGCGACCGGCCCGGCGCGGCGAGGCACAGGGTGAAGCCCGCCGCGGTCGCAGCCGATCCGAGCCCGGCATAGGCGGCCGGAATCGCCCGATCGGCGGTGAAGAAGGTCGGCATGCGCGTCGCTCTGGTCAGCACCCCGAGCAGTCCGAGCGCGGCCAGCGCGAACAGCGGCCCCAGCGCGCGGACCAGCCCGGCCGGCGCCCCGACCCGCTCCAGAAGGTAGATCAGGCCGACGCCGGTCAGGAAAGCCGCCCCCGCGAAACTGGCGCGGCCGTCGATCCTCGCCCGCTCCCGCTCGCGTTGGTCCTGCATGGGATTCGCCATCCGCCGGGGCCGTCATGGCCGACGATCCGACCGCGTCTATAGGATCGTCGGCCGGGGGCGGCAAGCCGCCGCGATTCGCCCGTCCTCGGTCAACGCCACATCGCGCGCATCCGCGCGGCGAGGTCGACCCGCGGTCCCGGCGTGGCGACCCGCTCCTCGGCGGGCGCCCCGGGCCAGGCGATCGTCTCGAACAGCGGCAGCAGCTGCGGCGGAACGAAGCGCGAGCGGCCGGCCAGCACGTGCCGGTCGCCGCCGCGCGGCTGGCCATGAACGAAGAACCGGCGCGGGACGATCAGCGCGAGTTCGTCGCGCGCGCGCGTCATCGCGACATAGAGGAGCCGACGCTCCTCTTCGAGCTCGTCGCCGGAACCGGTCGCCAGATCCGAGGGGATGCAGCCGTCGACGACGTTGAGCACGAAGACCGACCGCCATTCCTGACCCTTGGCGGAATGAATCGTCGAGAGGATCAGGTAATCCTCGTCGCGATGCGGCGGGCCCGATTCGTCGCTGCTCGCGTCGGGCGGATCGAGCGTCAGTTCGGCGAGAAACCGCTCGCGCGAGGCGTAGGTCGCGCCGATCCGTTCCAGCGCGTCGAGATCGGCCAGCCGCATCGCGGCGTCCTCGTAGCGCCGCTGGACATGCGGCCGCTGCCAGGCGATCGCCTGCGCCAGATCCGCGGGCCAGGGCGCGAGGCGGGAGGCGAGGCTGCGCATCAGCGCCGCGAACGGCGCGAAGGCCTCCTGGCACCGGGGCGGCGCCGCGAAAGCGGCGAGCGCCGAAAAGCCGTCGTCGGCGCCGGCCGCCTCGATCATCCGCGCGGCGGTCGCCGGGCCGACGCCGGGAAGCATCTGCGCGACGCGAAACCCGGCGACTCGATCGCGCGGATTCTGCGCGAGCCGCAGGATCGCGAGCGCGTCCTTGACATGCGCGGCGTCGAGGAATTTGAGGCCGCCGAACTTGACGAAGGGGATATTGCGCCGGGCCAGCTCGAGTTCGAGCGCCGCGCTGTGATGGGAGGCGCGAAACAGCGCCGCCTGCGATTTCAGGCTGGCGCCGGCTTCGCGATTCTCGAGCACGCGGGTGGCGACATAGCGCGCCTGTTCGGCCTCGTCGGCGACATTGGCGAGGACGGGGAGCAGGCCGGATTCGCGGTCGGTCCACAGATCCTTGGCGAAGCGTTCGGCGCTGAGGCCGATCACCGCGTTGGACGCGGCGAGGATGGGCCGGGTCGAGCGATAGTTGCGATCGAGCGTGATCACCCGCGCCGGCGGATCGAAGGCGCGTGGAAAATCGAGAATGTTGCGCACCGTGGCGGCGCGGAACGAATAGATCGACTGCGCGTCGTCGCCGACCACGGTCAGGCCGCGCCCGTTCGGGCGCAGCGCGATCACGATCTCGCCCTGCAGGCGATTGGTGTCCTGGTATTCGTCGACGAGCAGGTGATCGAACCGGCCGGCGACCTCCGCGGCGAGGTCGGCCTCGCGCATCATCTGGGCGAAATAGAGCAGGAGGTCGTCGTAATCGAGCACGTTCTGGCGCTGCTTTGCCTCGACGTAGGCGGCGAACAGCCCGCGCAGCGCGTCCTCGTGATTGGCGCACCAGGGAAAGCGCCGGCCGAGCGTCTCGGCGAGCGTCGCGCAGCTGTTGACCGCGCGTGAATAGATGGCCAGGCAAGTGCCCTTGGTCGGGAAGCGCTCCCTGGCGGCGGACAGCCCGAGCTCGTGCCGCGCCAAATTCATCAGGTCGGCCGAATCCTCCCGGTCGTGGATGGTGAACTGCGGATCGAGGCCGAGGCGCGGCGCGTAGTCGCGCAGCAGGCGCGCGCCGATCGAATGGAACGTGCCCGCGAAGGCGGGCGTCGCGGCCGCCGCCGCATCGCTGGCCATCCGGCGCGCGAGCAGCATTTGGACGCGCCGGTTCAGTTCGCCCGCGGCGCGCCGCGAGAAGGTCGCCAGCATGATGCGCCGGGGGTCGGCGCCGGTCATGACGAGGTGGGCGACGCGATGGGCGAGCATGTTGGTCTTGCCGGCGCCGGCGCCGGCGATGACGAGCAGCGGCGCGCAGCCGTCGGGGGCGCTCACGCCGTGCTCGACCGCCCGGCGCTGGGCCTCGTTCAGGTCATCGGGCTGCGGCGCGGCGAGCGGAGCGGGGGCGCGAATCACGGCTGGCGTCATGCCTGACAGCAACCATGTTTCGCCTTTTGTTCGCAAGGCGCCCGGCAGGCCCGGCGCTGCCTAGAGCCGGCGCGCGCGTATGTTGGGCAGGAAGTAGGTCAGCAACCCGATCGCGGGCAGGAACGCGCAGACCTGATAGACGAAGGTGAGGCTGGTCAGGTCGGCGAGCGCGCCGAGCAGGGCCGCGCCGATGCCGCCCAGTCCGAACGACAGCCCGAAGAACAGGCCGGCGATCGCCCCGACATTGCCGGGCACGAGTTCCTGCGCATAGACGACGATCGCCGAAAAGGCCGAGGACAGGATCAGCCCGATCGCGATCGTGTCGACCGCGGTCCAGAACAGGTTCAAATGCGGCAGCGCGAGGGTGAACGGCAGCACGCCGACGATCGAGGCCCAGATGACGAACTTGCGCCCGAACCGGTCGCCGATCGGTCCGCCCGCAAAAGTTCCGGCCGCGACCGCGCCGAGGAACACGAACAGATAGACTTGGGAATCCTGGACCGAGACTTTGAACGTCTCGATGAGGTAGAAGGTGTAATAGCTCGACAGACTCGACAGGTAGAACACTTTCGAGAACACCAGCACGACCAGCAGGACGATCGAGCGGGCGACGACCCTGGCCGGCAGCGTCGGCAGCGCGGCGCTCGGCGCCTCCTTCGGCCGGGCGCGATGCGCGGCGTGCCATTGGCTGACCCGCGTCAGGATCGCGATCGCGATCAGCGCGAGCGCGCTGAACCAGACGACCGAAGTCTGGCCGAACGGCACGACAATGAAGGCGGCCATCAGCGGCCCCAGCGACTGGCCGAAATTGCCGCCGACCTGGAACAGCGACTGCGCGAACCCGTGCCGCCCGCCCGAGGCCGCGCGGGCGACCCGCGAGGCTTCCGGGTGAAAGATCGCCGAGCCGACCCCGATCAGCGCGACGGAGACGAGCAGCAGCGGATAGCCGCGCCCGAACGCCAGCAGCGCGAGCCCGCACAGCGTGAACAGCATCGCCACCGGGAGGGAATAGGGCTGCGGGCGACGATCGGTGTAGAGCCCGATCAGCGGCTGCAGCAGCGAGGCCGTCACCTGGAAGGTGAAGGTGATGAGGCCGGTCTCGAAAAACGTCAGGCCGAGCTGCTGGCGGAACACCGGATAGAGCGCCGGGGCGAGCGACTGCATCATGTCGTTGAGCATGTGCGAAACGCTGATCGCGACAAGGATGCTCAACGTCGCGCCGGCGGCGAGGCGAGGGCCGGACGCCGCCTGCGGCGCCGCTTCGAGCGTCACGCCGGATGATTCTTGTGCAACGCTCAATGGGGCGCCCTGTGGAAATCGGACGCCCGAGCCGAGCCGGCGCCTGAAAATGAGGCTCACCGCTTAGCGCATCCCCAGCCGGAGCGCCATTGCGCGGCGAGCATGGCCCGCATGCCGGCGCCGGGCAGCTGACATGTTTGTGGGCGCCCCGGTCGGCGTGCGCCGCCTCAGCGCGGCGCCAGCACCATGACCATCTGCCGCCCCTCCATGAGCGGCTCGGCCTCGACCTTGGCGATGGTCGCGGTCTCCGCCTTGACCCGAAGCAGCAGCTTGAAGCCGATGTCCTGATGCGCCATCTCGCGGCCGCGGAAGCGCAAGGTGACCTTGACCTTGTCGCCCTCGTCGAAGAAGCGCCGCACCGAGCGCATCTTGACCTCGTAATCATGGTCGTCGATACCCGGGCGGAGCTTGATCTCCTTGATTTCGACGACTTTCTGCTTCTTGCGCGCCTCGGCCGACTTCTTCTGCTCGAGGAAGCGGAACTTGCCGAAATCGAGGATCTTGCAGACCGGCGGTTCGGCGTTGGGAACGATCTCCACCAGATCGAGGGAGGCCTCGTCGGCGAGCTGCTGGGCCTCGGCGATCTCGACCACGCCGCGATTGTGACCTTCGGCGTCGATCAACTGAACCTTGTTGGCGCGGATGTCGCGGTTGATTCGCGGCCCCCCTTTCTCCGGAGTCGCTTGGGCTTTCATGGGACGACGAATGGCTTGTCTCCTGAGTCTATTGAAACGAGGGGGTGAACGGGACGCGGAGCCTCGCCGCGCGACGCGGTGAGGAAAAAAACGCCGGTCGGATGTTCCATGGTTCGCATCGCTAAGTCAATCGCCGCGAATTCGGGCGGTTCGACCGCCGGCCGCCGATTTCCTCGCTCCGCGGCGGCGCCGCGGCCGACGTTTCCGCGCCCCTCACAGCATGCTCGGCAGCACCCGGTCGGGCGGCCGGTGTCCGTCCATGAACGTCCTGATGTTGATGATCACCTTCTCGCCCATGTCGTTGCGGCCCTCCCGGGTCGCCGACCCCATGTGGGGCAGGAGGGTGACCTTGCCGCGCGCAGCGAGCCGGATCAGCTTGTCGGACACGGCGGGCGCGTGTTCGAAAACGTCGAGACCGGCGCCGGCGAGTTCGTCGGCCTCCAGCATCCTCGCCAGCGCATTCTCGTCGATGATCTCGCCGCGCGCGGTGTTGACGACGATCGCCTCGGGCCGCAGATATTTGAGCCGGCGCGCCGACAGGAGGTGATAGGTGGCGGGCGTGTGCGGGCAATTCACCGAAACGATGTCCATGCGCGCGAGCATCTGGTCGAGCGAATCCCAATAGGTCGCCTCGAGCGCCTCCTCCACGGAGGCGGGCAACCGGCGCCGGTTGTGATAGTGGATCGAGAGGCCGAACGCACGCGCGCGTTTGGCGAGGGCCTGGCCGATGCGCCCCATGCCGAGAATTCCCAGGCGCTTGCCGGTGATGCGCCGGCCGAGCATCCAGGTCGGCGACCATCCGGTCCACCGGCCCTCGGGAATGATCCGCGCGCCTTCGGCCAGGCGCCGCGCGGTCGACAGGATCAGCGCCATGGTCATGTCGGCGGTGTCTTCGGTCAGCACGCCGGGCGTATTGGTCACGGTTATGCCGCGCCGCAGGGCCGAGGTGACGTCGATGTGGTCGACGCCGTTGCCGAAATTGGCGATCAGCTTCATCTGCTCGCCGGCCTGGGCGATCATGCCGGCGGTGATCTGGTCGGTGATCGTCGGCACCAGGACGTCGGCCTCGCGAATCGCCTCGGCGATCTCGCCCTCGGTCATCGGCTTGTCGTCGATGTTCAGCCGCGCGTCGAACAATTCGCGCATCCGCGTCTCGACCGCGTCGGGGAGGCGACGCGTGACGACCACGAGGGGTTTCTTTCTGGTCATACCGGCGCCCCCTTCTTGCTCGATCGTCCAGGACGGGCGGAGCCGCTCGCGATCCGCCGAACTTCCGCGCCGCCGGTGTGGACTTTACGTCTCGTTAACATGCGCCGCGGCAGATGGATCGCCGAGGCGCCGCCGGTCGACCGCGCGCCGCTCGCCGCGTCTCTAACAGATGGCGAGGCAAAGACAAGGACCGGCCGGCGCGCCGGATCAGTGACGGAGGCAGGATGAGACTCGGCCGTTTTCAATCGATTGCGTCCGCGCCGCGCCGATGGCGCATCGTTCTGGCCGCCGCGCTGCTGCTCCAGGCGCATGCGGCGGTCGCCGAGCAGGTGGGCGCCGTGACCGGCCTGCCGCTCCCCCGCTACGCAAGCCTCAAGACCGACCGCGTCAATCTGCGCGAAGGGCCCAGCCGGGAGCATCCGACGACGTGGGTGTTCCAGCGCGCCGGCCTGCCCGTCGAGATCACCGCCGAATTCGAGACCTGGCTCAAGGTGCGCGATTCCGAGGGAACGGAGGGCTGGGTGCTTCATTCGCTGCTCTCGGGTCGGCGCACGGCGCTGGTCGCGCCGGGCAAGAAGAAGCAGACCTTCAGGCTGTTCGCCACCCAGAGCGAGAGCGGGGAACTCGCCGCCACTCTCGAGTCGGGCGTCATCGTCAACATCCGTCGCTGCGACGGCGCCTGGTGCCTCGTCGACGGCGACGGCTTCAAGGGCTACATCAGACAATCCAACCTCTGGGGCGTCTATCCCGGCGACAGGGTCGAATAGGCTCCGCCGCCCCGGACGCCGCCGCACGCGCCATGAGTCGATCGATGCCGGGGTTCGCGGACGAGGATTTTGGCCATCGCGCGCGTCGGTTGCGCGTCGACACGCTGATCACGCTGCGGTGGCTCGCGGTCGCCGGGCAGTCGACCGCGGTCGTGATCACCCTCTTCGGCCTGCGCTTCGAATTGCCGATCGTGTGGTGTTTCCTGTGCATCGGCATGTCGGCGCTGCTGAACTTTGCGCTGAGGCTGCGCTTTCCCATCAGCCAGCGCCTCGACGACGGCTGGGCGACCCTCATCCTGGCGTTCGACATCCTCCAGCTCGCCGCGCTGCTGTTCCTGACCGGCGGCGTCGTCAACCCGTTCTCGATCCTGTTTCTGGCTCCGATCATGATTTCGGCGGCCTCGCTGCCGCTGCAGCGAACGGTCGCGCTGCTGCTGCTCGCTCTGGCCTGCGCGACGCTGCTGACGTTCTGGCACTGGCCGCTGCCCTGGCTCGAAGGCGCCGATTTTCATCCGCCGATGCTCTATGGCGTCGCGATCTGGATCGCGATCGCGGTCGGCGCCGCCTTCATCACGATCTACGCCCATCGCGTGGCGGAGGAGGCGCGGCTGCTCGCCGGGGCTCTCAACGCGACCGAAAGGGTGCTCGCGCGCGAACAACACCTCTCCCAGCTCGACGGGCTTGCCGCCGCGGCGGCGCATGAACTGGGCACGCCGCTCGCCACGGTTGCGCTGGTCGTCACCGAAATGGCCCGTCAGGACCCCCCCGCCGGCGCCTTCGCCGACGACCTGCGCCTGCTCAACCAGGAGGTCGGCCGCTGCCGCGCGATCCTCGGCAAGCTCGCCTCGCTCGGCGAGGATGGCGCTGGTCCGCTCGAGGAGCTGAGCCTGAGCCATCTGATCGAGGAGATCGCGGCGCCCCAGCGCAATTTCGGCGTCGCAATCGAAATAAATCTGGACGGACGAGATCCGGAGCCGGTCTGCCGTCGTAATCCGGGCATGCTCTATGGACTCGGCAACATCGCCGAAAACGCCGTCGACTTCGCGCGACGGCATGTGCGGGTGGAGGCCTCCTGGACCGAGGAGACGGTGACGATCGTGATCGTCGACGACGGCCCGGGCGTCCTGCCGCATGTGCTCGCGCGGCTGGGCGAGCCCTACGTCACCACCCGGGGCGCGGGGCAGAAGGAGGAACGGGGGACTGGCGGGGGTCTCGGCCTCGGCCTATTTATTGCCAAGACGTTGCTCGAACGCTCCGGGGCGACGTTGAAGATCGGCAATCTGCTGCCGCCTGCGACGGGCGCCGGGGCGACGGTGGTCTGGCCGCGACGGGCTTTCGAGCAAGGTCGACAGGAGCGCAAACAGCCGGTACAAGGGAGCGCGGCGTCTTTCCCGCGATGACGGCGGGGAAGAATGGCGCTTTGGGCATGAACATGGAAAGTGCCGACGAGGTTTCGGCTTCGCTTTCGCCCATGGCGGCGGCGGACGACAGATCGCTGCTGATCGTCGATGACGACAAGCCGTTCGCCGCGCGCCTCGCGCGGGCGATGGAGACGCGGGGCTTCCTCGTCGAGGCGGCGGGCGGCGTCGCGGAGGGCCTCGCCGCCATCGCCGCGGGCGCGCCGGCTTTCGCGGTCATCGACCTGCGTCTCGCCGACGGCAGCGGGCTCGACGTCATTCGCGCGCTCAAGTCTGCGCGGCCGTCGGCCCGCGCGATCATTCTGACCGGCTACGGCGCCATCGCGACCGCGGTGACGGCGGTCAAGCTCGGCGCGTTCGACTATCTCGCCAAACCGGTCGACGCCGAGGAGATCACCGCCGCGCTGATGGGCGATCATTCCGCGCGGCCGAACGGCGCGGAATATCCGATGTCCGCCGACCGCGTGCGCTGGGAGCACATCCAGCGCATCTATGAATCCTGCGACCGCAACGTCTCCGAGACTGCGCGTCGGCTGAACATGCACCGGCGGACCCTTCAGCGAATATTGGCCAAGCGCGCCCCGCGCTGAGCGGGCCTGACGGCCAAGGCCGTTTCCGAGCGGCGTCGGCCGCTCGGCGCAGGCGCAACGGCTGCGCAAAGAAGCGCCACGGCGCCCATAGTTTGCGCGCCGCCCCCCGGCCGGACCCGACCGCCCCCCGATCCGGCCGCACGACGGGCGCATCATCGCTGGCATAGGCCTTGCGTCGTTCGTTCGCCCCAAAGCGGGCATCCACCTCAAGCCGGGGTAGAACCGGCGATTCGAAGACGGGGTTACTCATGTCATTCTCCAGACGCTTCATGTTGCGTGCTGCCGGCGCGCTGGTCGGGGGGGCGGTGGCGCTCAGCGCCTTCGCCGCCAGGGCCGAGGATACGATCAAGATCGGGATTCTCCACTCGCTCTCCGGCACGATGGCGATCAGCGAAACGACCCTCAAGGACGTGATGCTGATGCTCATCGACGAGCAGAACAAGAAGGGCGGCGTGCTCGGCAAGAAGCTCGAGGCGGTGGTGGTCGACCCCGCGTCCAACTGGCCGCTGTTCGCCGAGAAGGCGCGCGAACTCATCGCCAAGGACAAGGTGTCGGTCGTGTTCGGCTGCTGGACCTCGGTTTCGCGCAAATCCGTGCTCCCGGTGTTCAAGGAGCTGGATTCCATGCTGTTCTACCCCGTCCAGTATGAGGGCGAAGAGTCGGAGCGGAACGTGTTCTATACCGGCGCGGCCCCCAATCAGCAGGCGATCCCGGCCGTCGACTATCTCATGAGCGCCGACGGCGGCTCGGTGAAGCGCTGGGTGCTGGAAGGCACCGACTACGTCTATCCCCGCACGACGAACAAGATTCTCGCCGCCTATCTGAAGGCCAAGGGCGTGCCCGACGAAGACGTGCTGGTGAACTACACGCCGTTCGGCTTCTCCGACTGGCAGACCGAAGTCACCAAGATCAAGGCGTTCGGCTCGGCGGGCAAGAAGACCGCGGTCGTCTCGACGATCAACGGCGACGCCAACGTTCCCTTCTACAAGGAGCTCGGCAACCAGGGCATCAAGGCGACCGACATTCCGGTGGTCGCGTTCTCGGTCGGCGAGGAGGAACTCGCCGGCCTCGACACCAAGCCGCTCGTCGGCCATCTCGCCGCGTGGAACTACTTCGAATCGATCGACACGCCGGCGAACAAGGCGTTCATCGATGAATGGCACGAGTTCACCAAAAAGGCGACGCGCACCACCAACGACCCGATGGAAGCCCACGTGATCGGTTTCAACATGTGGGTCAAGGCGGTCGAAAAGGCCGGCTCGTTCGAACCGGACAAGGTGATCGATGCGATGATCGGCGTCGCGGTGCCGAACCTGACCGGCGGCCTGTCGACGATGATGCCGAACCACCACATCACCAAGCCCGTCTACATCGGCGAGATCCAGGCCGACGGCCAGCTCAACACCGTCTGGCAGACGCCGGCCACGGTGGTCGCACAGGAATGGTCGCCTTACCTCGAGGGGTCGCGCGATCTCATCGCGGACTGGCGCAAGCCGTTGTCCTGCGGCAACTTCAACGTGAAGACAGGCAAGTGCGGCGGCTGATCGTCGCCTGAACGAACGTGGCCTTCCCCCGCGACGCGGGGGAAGGCGACCACCCGCGGACTCGCCGCGGCCGCCGCCTCGCGGCGGGCGAACGGCGGGGCCGGGAGCGGGCGGCGCCAGGCCGCGGGGCCTCGAAGCCGGCGCGCTTGGCCGGACGGCCTGAACGGTCTGGTTTCGCCCGGTTTCCGGTCGGAGGTCCCGATCGGCGCCAACCAGAGAAAACACTACATGACGATGGCTCGCCTGCTCGCCGCACTCTGCCTGCTCTGCTGCCTCGGCCCCGCGATCTCGCCGGCGCGCGCCGATCCGCTCGACGACACGCTCGCATTGTTCCTCGACGACAAGTTCCCCCAGACGGAAAAGGCGATCGGCCAGCTGGCGGTCAGCGGCGCGCCGACCGGCGCGCAAATCCTCGACGCGCTCGCCGACAATCGCCTGTTCGTCGACAAGGCGTCGAATACGGTCGTCTTCAAGAACGCCGCCGGCGAAATCTTCAGCGCCAAAACCGGGGCCAGGGCGGCCAACGTCGACGCCGCCGCGCTGAAGAAGGTTCGCGTCAACAACGGGCTGCGCAGCGCGATCCAGGCGGCGATGGGGTCGATGACGCTCGCTTCGCCCGATCCGGCAAAACGCGTCGCCGGCGCCGACGCGGTGTTCAAGTCCCATGACCCCAAGGATCTGCCCGGCGTGGAGGCCGCGCTCGCCAAGGAGAAGGACCCGCGCGCCGCGCAGGCGCTGCGTCAGGCGCGCGCCGCAATCCTGGTGCTGAGCGCCGACGCCGCCGAGCCCGAACGGCTCGCCGCCGTCGACCTCCTGAAGGAGCGCGCCGACCAGGACGCGCTCGGTCTGCTCGACGAGATGGCGCAGAAGGCGGGCGAAGGCCCGCTCAAGGCCGCCGCCGTCGCCGCGATCGGCTCGATCAAGTCGCGCCTCGCCCTCTGGGATGTCGCGCAGAATCTCTGGTACGGCCTGTCCGCATCTTCTGTGCTGCTGCTCGCGGCGATCGGACTGGCGATCACCTTCGGCGTGATGGGCGTCATCAACATGGCGCATGGCGAGATGGTCATGCTCGGGGCCTATTCGACGTTCATCGTGCAGAGCCTGCTTCCGCCGGAACTGGCCCAATGGTCGCTCGCCGTCTCGATCCCGCTGGCCTTCCTCGTGTCGGCCTGCATGGGCGTCCTGATCGAGCGGCTCGTCATCCGCTTCCTCTACGGCCGGCCCCTCGAGACGCTGCTGGCCACCTGGGGCGTCTCCCTGATCCTGCAGCAACTCGTGCGCACGATCTTCGGCGCCAGCAACCGCCAGGTCAGCGCGCCCGCGTTCATGTCGGGATCGTTCAGGGTCGGCGGTCTCGAGATCACGACCGGGCGTCTGTGGATCATCGTGCTCTCGATCGTCGTGTTCGCCGCTCTGCAGCTGGTGCTGCGCGCGACCTCCTTCGGCCTGCGGATGCGCGCCGTCACGCAGAACCGCCGCATGGCCGCGGCGATGGGCATTTCAACCGCGCGGATCGACATGCTCGCCTTCGGGCTCGGTTCCGGGATCGCCGGCATCGCCGGCGTCGCGCTGTCGCAGATCGACAATGTCTCGCCCAATCTCGGCCAGGGCTACATCATCGACAGCTTCATGGTGGTCGTGCTCGGCGGGGTCGGCAATCTCTGGGGCACGCTGCTCGGCGCGCTCACGCTCGGCGTCGCCAACAAGCTGCTGGAGCCGTTTGTCGGGGCGGTGCTCGGCAAGATCATGCTGCTCGTATTCATCATCCTGTTCATCCAGAAGCGCCCGCGCGGCCTGTTTGCGCTGAAGGGCCGGGCGGTGGAGGCATGATCACGGGGCGTCTGCTCGCGATGCTCGACCGGCTCGGCCTGTCCTTCGTCGTCTTCATGCTGGCGGTGGCGATTGTCGTGCCGATCCTGGCGCTCGCCGTTCCCCCCAGCGCCTCCTTCGCCATCCCGCCCTATGTCGTGGCGCTGATGGGCAAGTATCTCTGCTATGCGCTGCTCGCCCTCGCGCTCGACCTCGTCTGGGGCTATTGCGGCATTCTCTCGCTCGGCCACGGCGCCTTCTTCGCGCTCGGCGGATACGCCATGGGCATGTATCTGATGCGCCAGATCGGAACCCGCGGAGTCTACGCCAATCCGATTCTGCCCGACTTCATGGTGTTCCTGAACTGGAAGGAGCTGCCGATCCCCTGGTGGGGTTTCAAATTCTTCCCCTATGCGATGGTCATGGTCATGCTGGTTCCCGGCCTGCTGGCGTTTGCATTCGGCTGGTTCGCCTTCCGCTCCAGGGTCACCGGCGTCTACCTTTCGATCATCACCCAGGCGTTGACCTATGCGCTCAAGCTCGCCTTCTTCCGTAACGACTTCGGCTTTGGCGGCAACAACGGCCTGACCGATTTCAAGGACATCGTCGGCTTCAACGTGCAGGCCGACGCGACCCGGGCGGCCCTGTTCTCGATTTCGGCGATCGCGCTGGTGATCGCCTTCGTCCTCGCCAAGGCGATCGTGACCTCCAAATACGGCAAGGCGCTGATCGCGGTGCGTGACGCCGAGAGCCGAGTTCGGTTCCTCGGCTACCGCGTCGAGAACTACAAGCTGTTCGTGTGGGTGGTCTCCGCCGTCATGGCGGGAATCGCCGGCGCGCTCTATGTGCCCCAGGTCGGGATCATCAACCCGTCGGAATTCGACCCCGGCAATTCGATCGAGGCGGTGATCTGGGTCGCCGTCGGCGGGCGTGGCACGCTGGTCGGCGCCGTGCTCGGCGCGATCGTCGTCAATTTCGCCAAGACCTATTTCACCGGGGTCCTCCCGGAATACTGGCTGTTCGGCCTCGGGGCGCTGTTCGTCCTGGTCACGCTGTTCCTGCCCAAGGGCATTCTGGGCTGGTTGAGCGGCCTGCGCCGCAAGCCGACGCAGGCGCCGCCGGCGTCGCTGATCGAACAGGCGACGATCGCCGAGGAAGGCGGCGGCGCCAAATGAGCATCCCCGACAATGCGCTGCTGACCCGCTCTCTGCTGTATCTCGACGGGGTCGCGGTTTCCTTCGACGGCTACAAGGCTTTGCGCGGTCTCACGCTCATGCTCGAGCCCGGCGAGATGCGCGCGATCATCGGCCCCAACGGGGCCGGCAAGACCACGATGATGGACGTCATCACCGGCAAGACCCGGCCCGACGAGGGCGACGTCTATTTCGACGGGCGGCACAACCTGCTCCAGCTCGACGAGACCGAGATCGCCCAGCTCGGCGTTGGCCGGAAATTCCAGAAGCCGACGGTCTTCGAGAACCACACGGTCTCCGACAATATCCTGCTCGCGACCAAGGCGCCGCGCACGGTCTACGCCACCCTGTTCGGCGGCGCGGCCGCCAAGGAGCGCGAGACGATCGCCCGCATCCTGGACACGACCCGTCTCGGCGATCACCGCAACCGGCTCGGCGGCGCGCTTTCGCATGGCCAGAAGCAATGGCTCGAGATCGGCATGCTGCTCGCCCAGGACCCGAAGCTGCTGCTGGTCGACGAGCCGGTCGCCGGCATGACCGACGCCGAGACCGCGGTGACCGCCGAGCTCCTGCGCGAGATCGCCAGGGACCATTCCGTCGTCGTCGTCGAGCACGACATGGCCTTCGTGCGCGAACTCGGCGTCAAGGTGACGGTGCTGCACGAGGGCGCCGTGCTCGCAGAAGGCACGCTCGACCAGGTCAGCGCCGACGAGCGGGTCATCGAAGTCTATCTGGGGCGATGAACGCATGCTGAGCGTCGACAACATCAACCTGTTCTACGGCGCCGCCCAGGCGCTGCGCTCGGTCTCGCTGAAGGCGCAGATCGGCCGGGTGACCTGCGTGCTGGGCCGCAACGGCGTCGGCAAGTCGTCGCTGCTGCGCGCGATCGTCGGCCAGCAGCAGATCGCCTCCGGCACGGTCGTGTGGCAGGGCAAGAACATCAGCGGCCTCGCCCCCTACCAGCGCGCCAGGCGCGGCATCGGCTATGTCCCGCAGGGGCGGGAGATTTTCCCGCTGCTGACGGTGCGCGAGAACCTGATGACCGGATTCGCCACCCAAGCCCGCGCGACGCGCTTCATCGACGACGAAATCTTCTCCCTGTTCCCCGTGCTCGCCGAAATGATGGGCCGGCGCGGCGGCGACCTCTCCGGCGGCCAGCAGCAGCAGCTCGCGATCGGCCGCGCGCTGGTGACCCGGCCCAAGCTGCTCGTGCTCGACGAGCCCACCGAGGGCATACAGCCCTCGATCATCAAGGACATCGGGCGCGCGATTCTCTATCTGCGCAACAAGGGCGAAATGGCGATCGTCATCGTCGAGCAATATTTCGAATGGGCGCGCGACCTCGCCGACGACTACGCCGTCATGGACCGCGGCGCCGTGGTCCTGGCCGGCGAGCGGAAGGACATGGTCGAGGCCGAGGTGCGCAAGAAGCTGTCGGTGTGAGCGGGCGCCCGGCGACTCCGCGCACGTCTCGGCGGAATGGGGGTCGTCCGGCGTGAGCGCCCGGCCGCCGCTCGGCGCGCGCCGACGGATCATAGATTTGTGAACGGCGCCCGGCGCTCTTGCGCAATGGCGCGCAGCGAATATCTCCGTTGCCGGGCGGGGGTTTCGAACGGTTCACAAGGGTCTCGTTGTCATGTCATGTTTTGCCGCCTGTGGCGAAAGTCTCTTCCACGCGGGCGCGGTTGGCGGCGCTCCGCGCGCCGTGTCGGATACAAGGGACGCGATTGTGGCTGTTGCGGCGGCGACGTTCGATCTCCTTTGGCACGGCAGCGTCGACGGCGGCGAGGCTTTGTCGGACGCCACCGATACCTATCGCCAGGCGCAGGACGCCTGGGGGCTGCTCGAGCGTCACCGATCGTTCGGGCCCGGGCGCCAAGTCTGAAATCCGTGCCCTGACAGCTGCTTATCGGAGCGGGGCGAGCCCGTCCACGATCCCCGCGTGGCGGCCGCGCGGTATTGGCCTACGCGCGGCGGCGACAGGCGCCGCTCGCGACCTAAAGATGAGGTCGAGACCGGCGATCCGGTCCGCGACGAAGCGGCAATCGGTCGATGTTCGCCGCGCTGAAGCCCAAATTCGCTGGGATGGCGGACACGAGCGCTACGGCGGCCGCCTCGCCCCGCGCCTTACTCCTCCGCGCGCAACGTCAGCGACGCCACCCCCGCCGCGAGCGCGACGCCGGTCTGGGTTTCGAGCGAGAGCGGCTGCAGAGTGAACGAACGGCCGGGACCGCCGAGCAGGGCGTTGGCGCCGGCGCCGACGCCGAGCGTCGCCGAGGCGGCGATCCCGGCATATTCGCCTGCCAGCGCGCCACGCCGCGGACCAGCGGTCGCCGCGAGCACCTCCCAGGCCAGCACGCCGCGGTCGGTCGCGCCGATGTCGAGGCCGAACTTGCGGATCGTGCCCGTGTAGGCTTCCGAATAGCCGCGCGCGGAAACGAACGTGCAGCGCATCGGCTTGCTGGAGGCGATGATCAGGCCGAGACCGGCGTCGATGTCGCAGCGCAGCGCGCCGACCTTCACGCCGTCGATGGCGGCGGCCGGTTGCGCCGCGGCGACCGCGGCCGAGAGAATGGCGAAGCAGAGCAGGTTGCGAAGGCTCATGGATTCTCCCCCAATTGGTCACGAACTGGATTCATCGAGGCGCAGCGAACGGCTTCGCGCGGCTCCGCCGATCGGCGTCGATCGATCGAACAGCGGCGATCAGCTGGTTCGCGCCGCCCTCCCGGAGGCGCGGCGGGCGCTCACAGCTTCGTCCATTTGCCGTTTGCCCGGGACGACTTGACCGCCGCCTCGATGAAGGCGAGGCCCTTGACGCCGTCGTCGACTGTCGGGAAATGGGCGCCTTTCGGCGGCTTCTTGCCGGAACGCGCCGCCCTGATCGCGAGCGCGACCTCGCCGTAGATGTTGGCGAAGCCCTCGAGATAACCCTCGGGGTGGCCCGGCGGCACGCGGGTCACGCGCCCCGCCGCGGAGCCCGCATCGGGGCCGCCGCGGGTGACGATGCGCGTCGACTGGCCGAGCGGCGACCAAAGCATCTGGTTGGGCTCGGCCTGCACCCAGTGCAGCCCGCCCTTGGTCCCGTAGACGCGAATGCGCAGGCCGTTTTCGTTGCCGGGCGCGACCTGACTCGCCCATAGCGCGCCGCGCGCGCCATTGGCGTAGCGCAGCATGATCTGGACGTTGTCGTCGAGCGCGCGGCCGGCGCCGAACGAAGTGAGCTCCGCGCTGAGTTCGACCGCGTCGATCCCGACGACATAATCGGCGAGGTTATAGGCATGGGTGCCGATGTCGCCGATCGCGCCGCCGGCGCCCGAGCGCGCGGGGTCGACGCGCCATTCCGCCTGCTTGTTGCCGGTCGCCTCGGTCGGCCCGGTCAGCCAGTCCTGGGGATATTCGACCTGGACGAGCCTGATCTCGCCGAGGTCGCCCGCCTTGACCATCTCGCGCGCGCGTCGCACCAGCGGATAGCCGGTGTAATTGTGGGTCACGGCGAAGATCAGGCCGGACTTGTCGGCGGCGGCCTTGATCCTCTTGGCTTCCGCCAGCGAGGTCGTCAGCGGCTTGTCGCAGATCACGTGAATGCCCGCTTTCAGAAAGGCGTAGGCAGGACCGGCGTGCATGTGGTTTGGGGTGACGATCGCGACGACCTCGATCCCGTCGGGACGCCTGGCCTCGGCCTTGGCCATGGTCTCGTAATCGTCGTAGACGCGGTCGGCGGTCAGGCCGAGCGCGGCGCCCGACCGGCGCGCCTTCTCCGCCGTCGACGACAGCGCGCCGGCGACGAGATCGTAGTGATCGTCCATGCGCGCGGCGAGCCGGTGCACCGCGCCGATGAACGCGCCCTCGCCGCCCCCGACCATGCCGAGCCGGATCCGGCCGCCCTTGCCCGCGTCGCTGCGTCCCTCGATCGCCATCTGGTTTCCCCCCCGCCTGTTCAGCGCAGCCCGAGCGCGCGCTTGATTTGCTTCTTGTCGACCGCGCCGCCGGCGAAATCGTCGAAGGCCCTTTCGGTGACGCGGATGAGATGGCTGCTGATGAATTCGGCGCCTTCGCGCGCGCCGTCCTCGGGATGCTTCAGGCAGCATTCCCATTCGAGCACCGCCCATGATGAATAGCCGTATTGGGCCATCTTCGAGAAAATGCCGGCGAAATCGACCTGGCCGTCGCCGAGCGAGCGGAAGCGTCCGGCGCGCTCGATCCAGGAGGCGTAGCCGGAATAGACGCCTTGGCGGCCGGTCGGGTTGAATTCCGCGTCCTTGACATGGAACGCGCTGATGCGCTCGTGGTAGAGATCGATGAAGGCGAGATAATCGAGCTGCTGAAGCAGGAAATGCGAGGGGTCGTAATTGATCGTGCAGCGCCGGTGCCCCTTCAGCGCGTCGAGAAAGCGCTCGAAGGTGGCGCCGTCGAACACGTCTTCGCCGGGGTGGATTTCATAGGCGATGTCGACTCCCGCCTCGTCATAGGCGTTGAGGATCGGCTTCCAGCGCCGGGCGAGCTCCTCGAACGCCGCCTCGATCAGGCCCGGTGCGCGCTGCGGCCATGGGTAGACGAACGGCCAGGCGAGCGCGCCGGTGAAGCTGACGCTCGCCTTCAGGCCGAGATGCCGCGAGGCTTTACCCGCCATCAGCACCTGCTCGACCGCCCATTTCTGGCGCTCGCGCGGCCGGCCGTGCACCGCCGCCGGCGCGAAGGCGTCGAAGGCCTCGTCGAAGGCCGGGTTGACCGCGACCAGCTGGCCCTGGAGGTGGGTCGAGAGCTCGGTGATCGCGAGGCCGTGGCTCGCCGCGACCCCGGCGACTTCGTCGCAATAGGTCTTCGATTCCGCCGCCTTGGCGAGATCGAACAGCCGCGCGTCCCAGCTCGGGATCTGCACGCCCTTGTAGCCGAGCGAGGCGGCCCACCGGCAGATCGAATCGAACGAATTGAACGGCGCGGAATCGCCGGCGAATTGCGCGAGAAAAATCGCCGGACCCTTGACGTTGCCGCTCATGCGTTCCCCCGTTTTGGCGATCGTCGCACGATCCGCGACGACTCGTTTTCTGCCCGCATCAAACCCGATTTCCGCCGGCGGCGCCAGCCGTCCGGCGGTCCCGCCCTCACATCTTGCCGAGCGTGCGCATCAGTTCGCCGATCTTGCGCCGCTGCTCGTCGCGGTCGCCCGCGCTGAGCGCGTGCTCGACGCAATGGGCGACATGGTCCTTGAGGACTTCCTCCTCGACGCGCTTGAGCGCCGCGCGCACCGCCGCCACCTGGGTGATCACCTCGATGCAATAGCGATCCTCCTCGACCATGCGCACGAGCCCGCGCACCTGACCCTCGATGCGGTTGAGCCGTTTCAGGCAGGAGGCCTTGGTGGGTTGCTGCATGCTTGCCATATACCCCTGGTGGGTATATCGGACAAGTCCCGCGCCATACCCGCGCGGGGTAGCGAGGCGATCAGAGGCGGACATGGCCGATCACGCCCACGACCACGCGCATCGCCTCTCCGCGCCGGCGCCGGGCGCCGCGGCGAAGGTCAGGGACCCGGTCTGCGGCATGAGCGTCGATCCGGCGACCTCGAGGCATCGGGCCGAGAACCGCGGCGCGACCTTTCATTTCTGCTGCGCCGGCTGCAAGGCGAAGTTCGAGGCCGACCCCGGACGCTACATCGGCGCCGCCGACGCGCCGAGGCGGCAGGAAGCGCCGCCGGTTGCGGCCGGCGCGGTCTACACCTGCCCGATGCACCCCGAGGTGCGGCAGGTCGGCCCCGGCGCCTGTCCGATCTGCGGCATGGCGCTGGAGCCGCTGCACCCGGCCGTGGAAGCCGCGCCGAACCCGGAGCTCGCCGAGATGACGCGGCGTTTCTGGGTCGGCCTGGCGCTCGCCGTCCCGGTCGTCGCGCTGGAGATGGGCGGTCATGTCGTTCCCGCGCTCCATCATTTGATCCGGCCCGCCGTTTCCGGATGG
The DNA here is from genome assembly GCA_049509635.1 of Roseiarcus sp. GTDB lineage: Bacteria > Pseudomonadota > Alphaproteobacteria > Rhizobiales > Beijerinckiaceae > Roseiarcus. Next base: position 355 of record JBEKZS010000029.1, on the reverse strand, counting down.
ATCGGCCTCGTGCTCGCCACGCCGGTCGTATTCTGGGCTGGCGCGCCGTTCTTCGCGCGCGGCTGGCGGTCGCTGGCGACGCGCAATCTCAACATGTTCACGCTGATCGCGCTGGGAACGGGCGTCGCCTGGGCCTATAGCGCCGTAGCGGTGCTTGCGCCCGGCCTGTTTCCCGCGGCGTTCCGTTCGGCCGACGGCGGGGTCGCGGTCTATTTCGAATCTGCGGCGGCGATCGTCGTGCTCGTGCTGCTCGGGCAGGTGCTCGAGTTGCGCGCGCGCGCCGGCGCCTCGGGCGCGATCCGCGCGCTGCTCGATCTGTCGCCGAAGGCGGCGCGCCGCATCCGCGCCGACGGCG
>JBEKZS010000288.1:0-3314 GCA_049509635.1 Roseiarcus sp. | reverse complement strand
CCAACGGGGTGTGTTCCAACCCCCCTTATACCCCCCAGGCGTTGGAAGCCGCCTTTTCGGGGGCTTTTGGCCCCCTTGGCTGCTCCCCCCGCCGAGGGAAAACGGCCGGTTTCGACGTGAGGACTAAACCGCTCGCGCGGTAGCTGCGGCGACGGCAGCGCGGGAAGCTGGGTCGGACGAGAAGGCCAGGACTGTCTCAAAATCATGGGGTTCAACCCCATGGGAGACAGGAGCTTTCGCGATGTCCGACAAGCCCATCAGCCCGCATGATCGAAGACATGGCGGCGCGCCGGTTCAAGGAGAAGGTGCAGAAGGACTACGTCCGGCACGTCAGGACCTTTGCGGCCTTCCTCGGCCGATCGCCCGATACGGCGACGAAGGAGGACCTTCGCCGCTTTCAGTTGCATCTGGCGCTGCAGCAGATCAGCCCGGGTTCGATCAACGCCGCCGTCACCGCGCTTCGGTTCTTCTTCACCGTGACGCTCGAACGGCCAGACCTCGTTCGTCCTCTGACGATCGTGAACAAGCCGCGCAAGGCGCCGGTCGTGCTCAGCCAGGAAGAGGTGGCGCTGCTGCTCGAAGCTGCGCCGGGCCTCAAGTACAAGGCCGCGCTCAGCGTCGCCTACGGTGCAGGCCTGCGCGTGTCCGAGGTCGCGCACCTGAAGGTGTCCGACATCGACAGCCAGCGCATGACGCTTCGGGTCGAGCAGGGCAAAGGGCAGCGGGACCGCTACGTGATGCTGTCGCCGCAACTGCTCGAACTTCTGCGCGCATGGTGGAAGGCGGCGCGGCCGCGGGCCTGGCTGTTCCCCGGCCAGAACCCGGTCAACCCGATCACCGCCCGTCAGCTCAATCGCGCCGTCACCGCCGCCAAAGACCTGGCCGGCATCTCCAAGCGCGTGTCGCCCCATACGCTGCGGCACAGCTTCGCCACCCATCTGCTCGAGCAGGACGTCGATATTCGGGTGATCCAGGTGTTGCTCGGCCACGCCAAGCTCGAGACGACGGCGCTCTACACCCAGGTCGCCGTCAATACGATCCGCGACGTCAAGAGCCCGCTCGAACGGCTCGGCGTCAACCTGGCGAAGCGAAAGCCGCCCGCCTGACCGCGGCCGCATGGCGCGACCTCCCCTGGAGGTCGCCGACGTCTTTCGCGCCCATGGGGCGGCGTGGCGAAAGGGCAACGCCGGTCACGTGAGCCTCGGCCAGTTGAAGGTCATGTCGGCGATCGAGACCTGCCGCACCGCCGCGCTCGGCGGACACGTCGAGCGCTGCCATGACTGCGCGCACGAACGCGTCGCCTACAATTCCTGCCGCAACCGGCATTGCCCGAAGTGTCAGGCCGCGCCGGCGCGACAATGGCTCGAAGACCGCGAGGCCGAGCTTCTGCCGGTTCCCTACTATCACGTCGTCTTCACCCTGCCGGCTGCGCTCGGCGCCATCGCATTTCAGAACAAGAGCGCCGTCTACGACCTGCTGTTCCGGACCGCCGCCCAGACGCTGACCACCATCGCCGCCGACCCGAAGCATCTGGGCGCGCGCATCGGCCTCAGCGCCGTACTGCACACCTGGGGCTCGGCGCTGACCCACCATCCGCACGTCCACGTCATCGTTCCCGGCGGCGGCCTGTCGCCGGACGGTTCTCGCTGGATCGCCTGCAAGCCCGGCTTCTTCCTGCCCGTGCGGGTGCTGTCGCGTCTCTTTCGCCGGCTCTTCCTCGAAGGGCTCGCAGCCCTGCATGCGGCCGGGCGTCTCGTCTTCCTCGCCGATCTTGCCCCGCTCGCCGACCAGCGCGCCTTCGACGCCGCGCTCGCGCCGCTGCGCCGCTCCGAATGGGTCGTCTACGCCAAGCGGCCGTTCGCCGGGCCGAAGGCGGTAGCGGCCGTTCGCCGGGCCGAAGGCGGTTCTCGCCTATCTCGCGCGCTACACCCACCGCGTCGCGATCTCCAACTCCAGGCTCATCGCGCTCGACGAGAAAGGCGTCACCTTCAAATGGAAGGACTATCGGGTCGAAGGCCGCGACCGGTTCAAGACCATGACGCTCGCGGCCTACGAGTTCATCCGCCGCTTTCTCCTCCACGTGCTGCCGAGCGGCTTCCACCGCATCCGCCATTACGGCCTCATCGCCGGCGCGGTGCGGGCGGACAACATCGAGCGCGCCCGGCAATCGCTCGCCGCGGCAGAGAATGCGTCCCAGCCTTCGCGCGAGGCCGACAGTCGGGCTGAAGACGTCTCGCCTGCGCGCCGCTGCCCCTGCTGCGGCGGCCGGATGATCATCGTCGAGACGTTCGAAGGGCCGCGACCCTGGCGTTCCCCGTCGCCGAGCCGGATCAGGATCGACAGCTCATGACCGTCGCCCCGCATCCAGCCGCGCACCGCCGCATTCCCTCGCCTCCAGCCGCACGCCGGAGCAGAAACGCGACGTCCTCGCGACCTCCGAACAGGCTATCCAGCCGCCGCGCCCATCCCCGTCGCCCTCATCCGCCCCCAACAAAAAGCCCGTCGTCCCGGCTCCCGGCAGCAATACCGGCCGCCTTCCGCCCCCGCCGTGACATCCGCGATCCGCCGCGAGCCTGAAATCCCCATAGCGCGCGCCAAAACAGCGCCCTTCCTCCCCGCGGTTTCCTCCTTACGAGGCTTTCAAACGCCGGCCCCCGCGTCCCGCACAGCCGTCCGAAAGGCCGGCGTCTGAAACCCTTCAGTGAAGCGGACATAGCAAATCATAACGGTGTACGTTGCAGGGGGTAGTCGACGCCGCACTTGAGCCGCGGAACTGCTCCATAGGCCGGCATGCGCTATGCGCTCGCCGCAAACAAATCCCATCGACCAGGGAGGCCCTTGAGTTCGTGCGATCCGCGCTCCGCGAATTTCAGCCCGGTCCGTGACAACTCTGGAAACGAGAACTTCGTCGGGTTGAGAGTGCGCCATGACGCGAGCCGCCGCGTGCACCGCTACTCCGCCGATGTCGTGGCCTCTGATTTCGATTTCGCCGGTATGGAGGCCGGCGCGCGTCGGCAGGCCAATCTGTTTCGCCGCCGCGCCAAAAGCCAACGCACAGCGAACTGCGCGGCCCGGTCCATCAAACGTCGCCAAAATCCCATCGCCAGTCGACTTGACCAGAGTACCGCGATGCTTTGCGATGGTCTGAATCGCCAATTGATCGTGACTGTCCAGCAATCTTCGCCACGCCAGATCGCCTATCGCGGCGGCGCTGCGCGTGGAATCGACGATATCTGTAAACAGCACCGTGGAGAGAACGCGTTCGAGATCGCCCGACGAACCATCGCGATGCCCCGTGACGAACTCTTCGATGT
>JBEKZS010000287.1:0-4001 GCA_049509635.1 Roseiarcus sp. | reverse complement strand
CCGCAACAACCCGCAGGCCAAGCTCGTCTATTCCAAGGCCAGGGCGGGCGACCTGCTCGGCCTTCCCGAAGGCGCCTATCACATCGTCTCGACCTATCTGGACGCGGTCGGCGCCGGGACGCTCGGGACCGCCCGCCCGCCGGGCGCCGCGATCGAGACCAATTCCATCGTCTCGGCCGACATCAAGGTGCCCGCCGGCAAGGTGCTCGACGTGACCCTGCGCCATCGCTACGCCACGCTGACGCTGAAGCTCGTCAACACGGCGGGCGCGGAGGCGCTCGCCAATACGAGTTTCACGATCCTGACCCCGGGCGGCGACCTCATCCGCGAGCTCGTCGGCGCATTCCCGTCGTTGGTGCTCGCCGAAGGCGAATATGTCGTGATCGCCCGCCACGACGCCAAGACCTATCAATCGACGTTCGAGGTGCAATCGGGCCTCGACCGCGACGTCGAAATCATTGCACAATAGGCGGGCCTTCGCGGAGCGGCAGAGGTTCTGGTCGCCATGCAGACTTTCTTCGTCGAGATAAAATGCGCGCTCGGGCGCACCTATGAGGTGGCGAGCGCGCTCGCCGAGGCGGAAATCGCCTCGGAAATCTATTCGATCGCCGGCGACCATGACATTCTCGCCAAATTCTACGTCGAGCGCGAGGTCGACATCGGCCATTTCGTCGGCCAGAAGGTGCAGACCATTGCCGGCATCGTCGACACTCGAACGATCATCACGTTCAAGGCGTTCTGAGCCGCGCCGGGCGCGCCGCCCGTATTCCCTCCCCGACGTGCCCGAGGGCCGACCATGCGAATCCTCGCCTTCCTCGTCCTCGCCCTGGCGGTCGCGCCCGCGATCGCCGGGGAGCTCTACCTGTTCGACGTCCTGCGGACGCCGGCCTATCGCGGGAGCTGGGACCGGCTCGCCAGGACCGTCCAGCCGACGCCCGACTGGCTCAACCAGTTCGAGCGCAATTTCGACGGCGTCGCCGGCGCGGCGAAGACGGTCACGCTCGACGGCAAGCCCTACGATCTCTTCTTCGTCTGCAAGCCGCATGAGTGCGCCGCCAAGAAATTCGTCGTCCTGTTCGAGCCGGGCGGCAAGCGCGCCTATGGCGCGCTCGGCGGCGTCGGCGATCCCCCGCTGTTCTACGGCGACCCGCCGCCCGCGATGCAGGACGCGCTCGCGCGGGCGCTGAAGGGCTAGGGCGCGCCGCGGTCGGCATAGGCGTGGCTCGCGCCGGCGGCGTCGGTCAGCCGCCAGCCCTCGCCGTCCGCGGCGAGATAGTCCGGCCCGATCGGGACCTTGCCGTGGGCGCCGGGAATGTCGAGCACATAGGTCGGCATGGCGAGGCCCGACAGCCGGCCGCGCAGAGCGCGCATCAGCGCCCGCCCCTCGGCGATCGAGGTGCGGAGATGGCCGGTGCCCGGCGCGAGATCGCCATGGTGGAGATAATAGGGCTTGACCCGCGCCTCGACGAAGCCGCGCATCAGCGCCTCCAGCGTCTCGACGTCGTCGTTGACGCCGCGCAGCAGCACGCTCTGGCTGACCAGGACGATTCCCCGATCGATCAGCCGCCGGCAGGCGGCGCGGACGGCGGAGGTGAGTTCGCGCGGGTGGTTGGCGTGCAGCGCCACATAGACCGCGCGGTCGTGGCCGTCCGCGAGCGCGCGGGCGAGCGCGTCGGTGATCCGTTCGGGCGCGGCGACCGGCAGGCGGGTGTGCCAGCGCAGGACCTTGACGTGCGGGATCGCGGCGAGCGCCGCCGTCGCCCGCCCGAGGCGGCGCGGCGACAGGGTCAAGGGATCGCCGCCGGTCAGCACGACCTCCCAGATTTCGGGATGGGCGCCGACATAGGCGAGCGCCGCCGCGAAGGCGGCCTCGCCGAGCCCCGCCGTCCCCTGCCCGACCGTCTCGCGGCGGAAGCAGAACCGGCAGTAAACCGCGCAGGCCGAGGCGAGCTTGACCAGCGCGCGGTCGGGATAGCGATGGACGAGACCGGCGACCGGGCTCTTCAGATCGTCGCCGATCATCGGATCGGCGCGCTCGGCGGGATCGACGACCAGCTCGCGGCCGTCGGGGATGAACTGGCGCGCGATCGGATCGGCGGGATCGGCGGGGTCGATCAGCGCGGCGAGCGCCGGCGGCACGCCGATGGCGTAGCGCGCGCCGACCGCGGCGAGTTCGTCCGCGCGACCGGCGTCGGCGAGTCCCGCCTCGATCAGCGCGGCGGCGGTGGCGAGGGTCCGCGCCGGCGGGGCGGCGAGGACGGCGGTCGAATCGAGCAAGCGGTCTTCCCTCCCCTTGGTGCGGACGGCGGGGGTCGAACCCGCACGGCTTTGGGGCCGAGGGATTTTAAGTCCCTTGCGTCTACCGGTTCCGCCACGTCCGCGCTCGAGCCCCTTGTCGCATGGATGGCGAGCGATTTGAACCGGCCCGCACAGGCCCGGCCAGGCATGACGTCGCGACGAGAAGATCTCGCCTGCGGTCAGGAGGAAGCCGCAAAGCCGCTCCCAGGCGGCCCTTGCCTTCAGGGCGCTCGAAGGACCCCGGCGGCGGCAGCGATGGAGCAAAGCCGACCGGCGCCGCCAGGCCCATCGCCATGATCGGCCCGCCGTCCCTCCGCGTCGCCGGGGCCTGGAGGCGGGCGGAAATCTTTGGAAGCTCTCGGAAGCTCTCGGAAGCTCTCCGGAAGCTCTCCGGAAGCTCTCCGGAAGTCTCATATTTCCTGGCTCCGTGGTATCTGTTTTTATATTTCAACAGCTTGCGAGAGGCCGGAAGCTTTTTTGACCCCGCGGCCCCCGCGCTCTCGGGGCCCTCCAGGTCCCCGCCTCGCGAGATTTCGCCCGCCAACCCTCCGCCGCGACTCGCCCCGGCCTTCCCTCCTCCCAGGGGGTCGATCCAGTGATGGTGCGCCGGAAAAGCCGCGATGTCAAGAAAATTGTTCTGATAAACAGAATCATCGCCATCGCCCCGGGCAATGCGGCGGGCCGGCCTTCAATGCACGAAGGCGGAGACCGCGGAGACGACCTGGCCGTCGATGCCGGCGAAGCCATGATGGGCCTGGGCCTCGCAGGGATTGCCGGATTCGGCGCCGCCCGCCAGCCAGGCGACCCGCGCTTTGCCATGCGCCCAGGCGAGGAACGGCTCGACCCCGGCGGGCTGGGTCTTCGGGCAGCCGTCCTGGCGATGGTGGACGATCAGGGTCGGCGGCAGCGCCGCCGGCGAGCCGAGGATGGCGATGACGTTGTCGGGATCGCCCGAGGCGTCGGACAGGAAGCCCGAGGTCAGCACCAGCCGGTCGGGCCGGGCGCCCGCCGCGATCCCGCGCGCCGCGCGCTGGGTGCCCCGGCTGGTGGCGACGACCGCGACCGGCCGCTTGATCGCGCCCATATAGGCGACGAGCGCGGCCAGATCGTAGCCGAGATCGGGAACCAGCACCGCGAAGCCGCGCGCCGCATAGGCCTGGCGCGTGCGCACGAGCTGGTTTCCGAGACCGCGGGTTATTTCGCCATCGGCCGTGATCCCCAGCGCGCCGTCGCCGCCGGCGAGCAGGATGACGCTCGCCCGCGGCGCCTTCGGCCTGATCAGCGCCGCATTGACCCCGCCCGCCTGCGCGCCCTGCGCGGCGATCTCGGCGCGGGCGGCGGAAGCGGCGACGGCGGCGAGGCCGATGGCCAGGGCGATGGCGATCCAGACGTTGCGCATGATTCCCCCCCTTCGATTTTCGCGCGCTTCGCACAGGCCGCCAGCCCCGGGAAGGCGGTCGCGGCGCGCAGGCCGGAGCCATGATAAGCGGCGAGCGGGCGGGGCCGCAACGGCGACGGCCGCGCAAACGAAAGGGGTGACGCGCGGCCCGTTGCGTTCGGCTTGAGGTCAATCCACTGTTCGTTCCCGCCCTCCCCGATCGGCCCGATTCGAGACGCTGTTGACCGCCAAGCCCGAAACCGTCGCGCTGCTCCACCACCTGTACGGCCGGCCGGGCCATGACGAGGTCAAGGCGGACTTTCGC
>JBEKZS010000286.1:0-3829 GCA_049509635.1 Roseiarcus sp. | reverse complement strand
GGCGGCGTAACCGATCACGACCATCTCGAATTCGTGCTTGGGCGTTCCGCAATCCGGGCAGCGCCAATCGTCGGGGATGTCCCGCCAGCGGGTGCCCGGCGGCAGGCCGTGCTCCGGGAGCCCCTCCGCCTCGTCGTAGAGAAAGCCGCATCCAAGGCAGATCAGGCGTTTGAAAGTTTCTTCCGTCATGTCGTCCTCCTTCTTAGCTGTAGTGTGTGACGCGCTACTAGCATGCGTGACACGGCACGTCAAGTGGGCTATTGTGGGCCGGGAAAAATTCAGTCAGCGCACAGGAGAGACGAGCTTGGACGGATTACGCGACGCCGAAATGTTCACGAGCCTGCGGGACAAAGTGGTGCGGCGGGTTCGCTCCGACATCGTCTCGGGACGAAGCGCTCCGGGGACGATGTACTCAGTTCCGACGTTGGCGGAGGAGCTGGGGGTTTCAACCACGCCGGTCCGCGAGGCGCTGCTCGAGCTGAGCCGCGCCGGGCTGATCACGCCTCTGCGCAACCGAGGATTCAGGGTCGAAGTGACCTCGCTGCAAGAACTCGACAATCTGTTCACCGTGCGCGAGCTGCTGGAGCGCTTCGCCATGGTCACCCTCGCCGAGCGGCGTCTGCTTGAGGTCGGCGAACTGCGGGCGCTTGCCGATGACATCGCAACAGCAGTCAAGAGCGTGGACGTACTCGCTTATGTCGAGGCCGACCGCGCGTTTCACCAGGCGCTGATCGCAAAGGCCGACAATCCCCTGCTCACACGACTGACCATGGACCTGCGGGATGGAATGCGATTGTACGGCATCGACTCGGCCGCTGGTCGCAAGCGCCAGGAGGCTTCGGTGAAGGAGCACTACGAGCTCATCGATCTTGCGTTCGCTGGGAACGTCAAATCGATCGCCAATCTCATCAGCCATCACATTCTGGACTGGAAGCCCGTCTTTACGGCAGCGCTCTCCGACCGGTTCGGAAGCGAACCGAAATGACTTGGATTTCGGTCTGCAATGGCTAATACCAAGTCCCGAAGGGCGTGACTCTCGGCTTCCCAAATCATCGGCGAGCTGATTCAAGGTGGCGAACCCAGGAGGTTTGCCATGGCTCTTCCGCTCCGGGATGATTTTGATGCTCCGACGGTCCGATTGGCCGCCAAACGCTCGAAGGATGGACCGCAGGCGCGGCGACTTTTGGCTCTGGCGGCGATTTACGAAGGCGCCTCGCGCACCGAGGCGGCCAAGATTGGCGGCGTGACGCTTCAGATCATTCGTGATTGGGTTCTCAAGTTCAACGCTCATGGGCCGGACGGCTTGATCGACCGAAAGCCGCCCGGGCAAGCGCCTCGGCTGAACGATGCGCATCGGGCCGCGCTGGCCTCGATCATTGAGAGCGGTCCGATCCCCGCGGTTCACGGCGTCGTACGCTGGCGGATCGTCGATCTCTGCCAATGGATTTGGGAGGAATTCCGCGTCGTCGTCGCCAAACAGACATTGAGCCGCGAACTGCGCGCCATGGGTTACCGCAAGCTCTCGGCGCGTCCCCGTCATCACGCGCAAGCCGCCGGCGCCATTGAGGATTTTAAAAAAGTCTGCCCGAGCGCCTGGCGCAGATCGGGGACGAAAAAGGCGTCGAGCCCGACGCCATAGAGATCTGGTTTGCCGACGAGGCGCGCGTCGGCCAGAAGAACAAGATCACCCGTCGCTGGGCTAAGCGCGGCACGCGCCCGAGCGCGCCGAAAGACCAACGAACCGCCTCGGCCTATATCTTCGGCGCGATCTGTCCCAAGGACGGCAAGGGCGCGGCGCTCGTCATGCCTCGATGCGACACCGAAGCGATGAACCTTCACCTGGCCGAGATCGCCACGCAGATCGCGCCGGGCGCGCACGCCGCGATCCTGGTCGATCAGGCCGGATGGCATCTCTCGGCTGGCCTGATCGTCCCGCCCAACATCACGTTGATCCCGCTGCCGGCCAAATGCCCGGAGCTGAACCCGCAGGAAAACATCTGGCAGTTCATGCGCGAAAACTGGCTCTCGAACCGGATCTTCAAATCCTTCGACGACATCGTCGACCATTGCTGGACGACATCGTCGACCATTGCTGCGACGCCTGGAACAAGCTCGTCGATCAACCCTGGAAGATCATGTCCATCGGCCTGCGAGATTGGGCCTACAGGTCGTGATCAGAGAGTCTTGGTATGAGTCGTCTTTCGGCGCGAACCACCCCGGATTCGGCGGCGTCCCCGTACGCGGGTGATTCGCCTCGTCCCAGTCCTTGGCCAGAAGGCCGCTTTCGCGCAGGCAGGCGAGCTCTTCGCCGCGAGCGTTGGGATCGGGCTTGCCTAGATCTGGATCGGGTAGGCGCAACAACAATGCCGCGATCTGTGCGCGCGCCAGTTCGCCTTTGTTGAGCGCTTCGGCGACAACCGCCAAACCTCGCCGCCTGTCGCTGGCGCAAATCCTGGCGGCGTACGCCTGGCTGAGAACGCGGTCGATTTCCGACTGGGCTAACGGTCGCCAATTGCGGACGCCTAAGGGCGCGCCAACCGACTCGAGGAGTTGCGCGCCGCCAACCCGCAAACCATCGGTGTCACATTCAACGCCCCCGGCGCGCAGGCGGAAAGTCCTCATCTTTAACGAAGTTCGCATGGCGCCAACCTCTGCGCTTTCTGATTTATAGAATAGAACGAACGCGGAACATTCGTCAACGGCGCGGTCGCGGATTTCGGCTCGCTCCTCTGGCGAAGCGTCGCAGCGCGCACGCGAATAGTCCGCTTTGAGCCGGGCCCAAGGCGCCGCCCGCCCCGCCGCCGCGACGCCTTCATCCTTGCGCAGCCCGCGCGTGGGGTGTTGTTAGGCGCGAAGAACAATCACAGCGAGGGTTCGTCATGTCGGAGTGGCCGCAATCGCTCGTCCTGGTCGGGGCGGGCAAGATGGGCGAGGCGCTGCTGCGTGGCTGGCTCGCCGGCGGCCTCGCGCCGCAGCGCGTGACGATCGTCGAGCCGAAGCCGTCGCCGGCGATCGCGCTGCTGGCGGCGGAACGCGGCATCGCGGTCAATCCGCCGCTCGCCGGGCTCGCGGCGCCCGAGGTTCTGTTTCTCGCCATCAAGCCGCAGACGCTTGCAGCGGCGGCGTCCGACCTCGCGCCGCTCGCCGGCCCCGACACGCTGGTGATTTCGATCCTGGCGGGCAAACGCATCGCCGATCTTTCGGCGCGCCTGCCGAACGCGCGCGCCCTGGCGCGGGTGATGCCGAACACGCCGGCCGCCGTCGGGCGCGGCGCTTCCGCCGGCTTCGCCAGCCCGGCGGCGAGCGCGCGTCAGCGTCATTGGGCGCAAGGCCTGATGAGCGCCGTCGGCCAGTTCGATTGGCTCGCCGACGAAGAACTGATCGACGCGGTGACGGCGATCTCCGGCTCCGGCCCGGCCTACGTCTTCGCGCTGGTCGAGGCGATGGCGGAAGCCGGCGTGAAGCTCGGCCTGCCGGCCGAATTGGCGCTGAAGCTCGCGCGCGCGACGGTCGAGGGCGCGGGCGAGCTGTTGCATCGCGAGCCCGCCGTCACTGCGGCGAAATTGCGCGAGAACGTCACCTCGCCCGGCGGCACCACCGCCGCGGCGCTGGCGATTCTGCGTGCGCCGGACGGCTATCCGGCGCTGCTCGCCAAGGCCGCCGCGGCGGCGCGCGACCGGGCGCGGGAATTGGCGGGATAAAAGGCAAGAGCGAACGCTCCTCGTCGTTCGAGACGCGCCGTTGACGCGGCGCTCCTCACGAAGAGGAGGTTTGCCTCCGCCTCGGATATTTCAGCCAGCGCGGTCGACGACCGCGCCTACAATTACCG
>JBEKZS010000285.1:0-4074 GCA_049509635.1 Roseiarcus sp. | reverse complement strand
AACCGGCTGTCCGATCACGGCCGTCGCGAGGAGGCTCTGGCGGCGGCGCAGGAGGCGGCGGAGCTTTATCGCGCGCTCGCGCGGGCGCGGCCCGAGGCGTTCACGCCCAATCTGGCGATGTCGCTCAACAACCTCGCCAACCGGCTGTCCGATCTCAGCCGCCGCGAGGAGGCTCTGGCGGCAGCGCAGGAGGCGGCGGAGCTTTATCGCGCGCTCGCGCGGGCGCGGCCCGAGGCGTTCACACCCGATCTGGCGGTGTCGCTCAACACCCTCGCCAAGGCCCTGTCCGGCCTCGGCCGCCACGAGGAGGCTCTGGCGGCGGCGCAGGAGGCGGTCGGCCTTTGCGACACGCTCGCGCAGGCGCGGCCCGAGGCGTTCACGGCTCATCTGGCGTCGGCGCTCAACACCCTCGCCAACTGTCTGGGCTACGCTGGCCGCGTCGACGAGGCGTTTGACGCGGCGCTGCAGGCCGACGGCATGTTTCGCGCGCTGGCGGGGCCGCGGCGCTAGACCTTCGCGCCCTCTCCCGCAAGCGGAAGTGGGAGCATGTTGCGCGGCGCTTCCTTCTCCCGTTTACGGGCGAAGGTGGTGCGAAGCGCCGCGGACGAACGAAGTTCGCCTTGGGATGAGGGCCCTTCCCATCCCAAGGCGAACTTCGTTCGTCCGCAGCGCCCCGCCGCGCCGCCCCTTGCCCCGGCTCTCTCCCGCAAGCGGGAAAGGGCGCATACATCTCGATATTGCGAGCAATCCCAGTGATTTATTTGATAGGCGACGAAGAGGCGGCGTGTGCTCGGATCACTTCGGCGCCGCCGGCCGCTCCCGGCCGTCGCGCCCTGTTTATTCCGATTAACAGAATTTTTTCTGGACATATTCCATATTTCTGGATACAGTCCAAGAATTCCAACGCCGCGCGCGGGGAGCGGCGGGCCGGGAATCGCGACCGGAATTCGCAAGGGGGCTGGACCTTGTGTAACTCCCGAGGCGCCCGCGCTGTCGGGGCGCGCCATGAGCCCCGCCGGCAGCGACAGGACGAAGACGAATGGCGCCACGAACGAACCGGAGTCGCCAACCGCCGGGATCGCCGCGGATGGCGCTTCTGGGCGGCGAAGTGGGGAGCGCCTCGGGAGGCCCTTTGCCGCGTAACTCCAGAGGCGCGGGCGCATCGGGGGCGCAAGATGCTTCCGCTCGCTCGCAAACTCCTGAAATCCAAGGGATTCCCATAATACCGAGAAATAAAAAACAAAGTTCAGGAAACTTCAAAAGCAGTTCAAGGCAGTTCAAAAACGGTTCAAAAAATTTCAAAAAATTTCCCCCGGCTCCCGGGCCTGGGCGACGCGGAGGGATGGCGGGCCGATTGCGGCGACGAGCTTGGCGGCGTCATTCGGCTTTGTCCCGTCGCTACCCCCGCCGGGGCCCTTCGAGCGGCCCGGCAGTGGGGCCGGCTCGGGCGTTGCTCGCCCGCTTTCGTTCGCGCGCAAGCGCTTGAAATCGCTCGAGGCCGCGGAAATAAGAATTTTCGGGAGTTTTCAGGAATTTTCACCGGCTTTCGAACGAAGGCGACGCGAAAGGGTGGCGGACCGCTGTTCGGAAAACCGGGGGCCCGCGCCCGTTCGGGGGGCTCGCGCGGCGCCGCCGCCCCTTCCCAGGCGCTCCCCCGCTTCGCGGCGGAAGGAGGCGTCCTACTTGCCCTCGCGCGCCGTCAGCCGCAGCACCGCGCTCAGCACCGCCTTCAGCGAGGCCATGACGATGTTGGGGTCCATGCCGACGCCATGGACCGGGGCGCCGGCGGAATCGGCGAGTTCGACGTAGCAGGCGGCGGTGGCGTGGGCGCCGCGGCCGACCGCGTGCTCGTGATAGTCGAGGAACGAGAAGTCGATCCCGAACGCGCGCTTGAGCGCATCGACGAAGGCGTCGATCGGGCCGTTGCCCGACCCTTCGACGGTCAGCGTCGAGCCGTCGGCGCGTTTCAGGACCGCGGTGAGCTCGCGCTCGTCGCGCCCCGTCGGGATCATCTGCTGGGCGGCGAGCGTCATCGGCGCGTCGGTCAGCAGGTAGCTGCGCTGGAACAGGTCCCAGACGTCGGCGCTCGACAGCTCCTTGCCGTCGCGGTCCATCCGCGCCTGGGCGATTTTGGAGAATGGGCGATTTTGGAGAAGGCGACCTGCAGCGAGCGCGGCAGGTCGAGGCCGTGGTCGGCGCGCAGGACATAGGCGAGGCCGCCCTTGCCGGACTGGCTGTTGATGCGGATCACCGCCTCATAGTCGCGCCCGACGTCCTTGGGGTCGATGGGGAGATAGGGCACCTGGAACAGCGGCTCGTTGCGCTTCTCCTGCGCCTCGAAGCCCTTCTTGATCGCGTCCTGGTGCGAGCCGGAGAACGCGGTGTAGACGAGTTCGCCGACATAGGGGTGGCGCTGATGGACCGGCAGCTGGGTGCAGAATTCGGCGACCTGCCTGATCGCGTCGACGTCGTGCAGGTCGAGCTCGGGGTCGATCCCTTGCGTGAACATGTTGAGCGCCATCGTCACGACGTCGACATTGCCGGTGCGCTCGCCATTGCCGAACAGCGTGCCCTCGACCCGGTCGGCGCCGGCCATCAGCGCCAGTTCGGCCGCCGCGACCGCGGTGCCGCGGTCGTTGTGCGGATGGACGGACAGGATGACGCTGTCGCGGTCCGAGAGATGGCGGCCGAACCATTCGATCTGGTCGGCGTAGACGTTGGGCGTCGCCATTTCGACGGTGGCGGGCAGGTTGAGGATCAGCCGGTTGTGCGGCGTCGGCCGGACGATCTCCTTGACCGCCTCGCAGACCTCCAGCGAGAAATCGAGCTCGGTGCCGGTGAAGCTCTCGGGCGAATATTGCATGACGAATTCGGTGTCGGGCGCCCTGGCGGCGAATTCCATCGCCTGTTTTGCGGCGGTGACCGCGATCTCCTTGATCCCGGCGCGGTCGGCGCGGAACACCACCTCGCGCTGCAGCGTCGAGGTCGAATTGTAGAAGTGGAGGATGACCTTCCTGGCGCCCTTCACCGCTTCGAAGGTGCGTTCGATCAGTTCGCGCCGGCACTGGGTCAGCACCTGGATCGCGACGCCGTCGGGGACCGCCTCGCCCTCGACGATCGAGCGCACGAAGTCGAAATCGGTCTGCGAGGCCGAGGGGAACGCGACCTCGATCTCCTTGAAGCCCATGCCGACGAGCAGCGCGAACATGCGGTTCTTGCGATCGACGCCCATCGGCTCGATCAGCGCCTGGTTGCCGTCGCGCAGGTCGACCGAGCACCAGATCGGCGCCTTCGCGATCACCGCGGACGGCCAGCGGCGGTCGGGCAAGGGAACGGGCGCATAGGCCCGGTATTTGGAAATCGGCATCATGGACATGGGAGACCCCTGGAGGGGCGCCGACGGGGCCGTCAGTGGCGGCCGCGCGCGCCGTTCAATGCGTTGGACAAGCCGAAAGACCCGGCGCGCTCACAGCGCCGGGCGGCTAAGTCGCAGGGCCGGTTTCAGGGTCAGGCGCCGCATCCGCATGGGTCGAATAAGCCGGATGCGCGGCGAAAAGTCAAATTTCGGGCGGCCGGCGCGGATTTGCGGTTCGCCCTCGCTCGCCCGCCCGTTCGCGGTCACGGCGCCGCGGCGCGCCCGGCTCTGGCCGCGATCCAGAACGCCGCCTGCCCGAGCAGGCTCGCGCCGGCGAGCACGAGCGCCGTCGACAGCGCGGCGTCATCGCCGAGACCGGCGAGCGCGGTGCAGAGCGCGCCGACCGCCATCTGGGTGAAGCCATAGAGCCCGGAAGCCGAGCCGATCACCCGCGGGTTGAGGCTGATCGCCTGGGTCAGCGCCGCCGGCGCGGCGACGCCGACCCCGAGCGCGAAGACGAACATGCTCGCCACCGTCGCGATCAGGCTCAGCTGGCCGGCCAGGACGAAGCCGAGAAACGCGAGCGCGGCGAGCGTCCCCAGCGCATTGGCGCCGCCGAGCAGCCTGCCGAGCGAAACGCGGGCGACGAGACGGCTGGTCAGCATCGTGCCGAGCCAGATGCCGGACACCAGGATGGCGATGTAGACGCCGGTGTCGGC
>JBEKZS010000284.1:0-2963 GCA_049509635.1 Roseiarcus sp. | reverse complement strand
TATCGAGGCGTTCATCGCCGATTACAACGAAACCGCCAGGCCATTTGTCTGGACAAAAAGCCAAGTCCACCAAAAACGCCTCAAGCCATGTTTCGCTGATCAATGATTCTGGGTACTAGGCGGCATAGGGGCAAAGAACTAAACCGCTCTCGCGGTAGGTTTCGCGGCGAGAGCTTTCGCGAGGCGCATTTGAGGCCGGCATAACGGGAAGGCTGGTCCTGTCTCAAGATCATGGGGTTCCCAACCTCATGTGAGACAGGAGTATCGCCATGACCGACAAGCCCGTCAGCCCGCTGCGCCAGCGCATGATCGAAGACATGACGGTTCGTCATTTCAAGGAAAAGGTCCAGAAGGACTACATTCGTCACGTCGCGAACTTCAAGGATTTTCTCGGCCGCTCCCCCGACACCGCGACCAGCGAGGATCTTCGCCTTTTTCAGTTGCATATGACGAGGAGCCATGTCGGCGCTCCAAGCATCAATTGCGCGATCGTCGCGCTCCGGTTCTTTTTCAGCGTGACGCTTGAACGGCCCGACTTGGTTCGGCATCTAACGTTTGTCCACGAACCGCGCAAATTGCCGATCGTCCTGAGCCCCGAGGAGGTCGCGCGCCTATTGGAGGCGGCGCCCGGCGTCAAATACAAGGCCGCGCTCAGCGTCGCCTATGGCGCCGGCCTGCGCGTCTCGGAAGTCGTCTCGCTGAAGGTGTCGGATATCGACAGCACGCGCATGATGCTCCGCGTCGAGGACGGCAAGGGCGGCAAGGATCGCCACGCGATGCTCTCGCCGCGACTGCTGGAGCTGTTGCGCGACTGGTGGCGCATCGCGCGGCCGCAAGTCTGGCTGTTTCCCGGGCTTGACCCGATCAACCCGATGTCGACGCGCCAGCTCAATCGCGCCTGCCACGCGGCGGCTCATATGGCCGAGATCACCAAGCGCGTCACCCCGCATACGCTGCGGCACAGCTTTGCAACGCACTTGCTGGAGCAGAACATCGATATCCGCGTGATCCAGGTTCTGTTGGGTCACGCCAAGCTCGATACGACCGCGCTTTACACGCGCGTCGCCACCAACACCATCCGGGACGTCATGAGCCCGCTGGATCGCCTGACCCCGCTGAAGTCTGGAGACGCCGAGCCGCCCGCATAACCCCCGCCGGTCATGGAGCGGCCTGTTCTGGAAGTCGCGGATATCTTCCGTGATCATGGAGCGGCGTGGCGCAAAGCCAACGCCGGTCATGCAAGCCTTGGCCAATTGAAGGTGATGTCGGCGATCGAGAGCTGCCGCACGGCAGCCCTCGGCGGGCATGTCGCGCGCTGCGAGGACTGCGCCCACGAAGTCATCGCCTATAATAGCTGCCGCAATCGGCATTGCCCTAAGTGCCAGGGCGCGGCCGCGAGGCGATGGCTGGCCGAGCGAGAGGCCGAGTTGCTGCCTGTCCCCTATTACCATGTGGTCTTCACCTTGCCGGCGGCGATCGGCGACATCGCCTATCAGAACAAGGCCGTGATTTACGACCTCCTGTTCAAGGCCTCCGCCGAGACGGTGATCACGATCGCCGCCGATCCCAAACATCTGGGCGCGCGGATCGGCGTGACTTCCGTTCTGCACACTTGGGGGTCGGCGCTCACCCATCATCCGCACGTTCACATGATCGTTCCGGGCGGCGGTATTTCCTTGGATGGCCAGAGCTGGACGGCCTGCCGACCGGGCTTCTTCCTTCCGGTGCGCGTGCTCTCGCGGCTGTTCCGCCGGCTGTTTTTGGAAAAGCTCGTCGCCGCCCACGCCGCCGGACGCCTGCAATTCCTTGGCGCGCACGCCAAGCTCGCGGATCGCGACGCGTTCGCGCAATATCTGGCGTCGTCACGCGCGGTCGAATGGGTGGTTTACAGCAAACGACCCTTCGGCGGTCCCGAGGCCGTGCTGGCCTATCTGTCGCGCTATACCCACCGCGTCGCCATCTCCAACAGCCGCCTGCTGGCCTGCGACAACGACGGCGTCGCCTTCAAATACAAGGATTACCGCGCCAAGGGCCGCGCCCGGCAAAAAGTCATGCGGCTCGCTAAGGACGAGTTCATCCGCCGCTTCCTCATCCATGTCCTGCCGACCGGCTTTCACCGCATTCGCCATTACGGCCTGTTCGCCAGCGGCGTCCGCGTTCACAACGTCGTCCGCGCACGCGAATTGCTCGCCGCGACGACCCCACGCCAACAAGACGAGCGCCCCGAGCCGAGCGCCCCGAGCCGCGCATCCTCGCGCATCCTTGCCCATGCTGCGGCGGCCGCATGATCGTCATCGAAACATTCGAACGCGGACGCGCTTCGCGCGGCTCTTCGCTCGGTGAAATTAGAATCGACACGTCATGATCGCGATCGCGTCGCCCGCAACGCCGCAACGCGACTCTTTTTTGCCGCTGGTCGTTCGACCGCGCCGCTGGCCCTCGCTCAAATATCCTCCGCCCGCTTCTCCCGACCACCACCGCAACCAAAAATATCATCCCGTGGCCGGCGGAGAACATCTCTTGGCTATGCTCTATCCTTCCAAATCGTCGTTGATTGTCATTTCGACCACGCGTCAAAAGACGCCGGCGCCGCTCAAATCCCCATAGCTCGCGGCGGCGGATAGGCGCCCTTCCGACTCGCGGTTTCCTTCTTTGGAGGCTTTCGGACGCCGGCCCCGGAGCCGCGCGACGGCACGCGTCCGGGAAGGGCCGGCATCCGAAACCCTTCACATAAGCAGTCATCTGCAACACCCACATGCAACACCCACACCCCTGGAGTGCAAGCCTCGCGAAAGCAGGACGAGAAGCGCTCGATGAGCCCGATGGCCCGGTCCGTTCCCCGAGGAGCAAAGCCCCCGCCTCGGTGGAGACGAGACCTCCATCGAAATCCGCAACGATGCGGCGGCGGCCGGCCCTTCCAAAATCCATCGCCTTCGCGTTACACTCTGTCTGCATCGGGGCGC
>JBEKZS010000283.1:0-2778 GCA_049509635.1 Roseiarcus sp. | reverse complement strand
ATGATTTGCTGCCGCCCAGCTCGCCGGAGGGCGCGAGCGACCCAGCTTCCCGCGAGGATCGGCCTGGGCGAGCGATCCCGCGCTGCCATTGGTGCGGGCGCCGCTGCGCCGATCTCGTCCGTCAGGGATTTCTGAGCCGCCGCGTCCGCCGCCGGCGGCAACGCGACCGAAGGGGTTCCGAATATGGTCACACCGCCTGACATCGAGGCCAAGATCCTGCGTTATTATCACGCCGAGAAATGGAAAGTGGGGACCATCGCGCGGCAGTTGCACATCCACCACAACGTGGTCAGCCGGGTGCTGGCGCAGGCGGGTCTGCCCCGCCTCGGGGTCCCGCCGCGACCCTCCAAGATCGACCCCTATCTGCCTTTCATCCGCCAGACCCTGGAGAGCTTCCCGACCCTGACGGCCAGCCGCCTGTACGCGATGGTACGCGAGCGCGGTTATGTCGGCCGCCCCGATCACTTCCGGCACCTGATCGCTCGCCACCGGCCACGCCGCAAAGCCGAGGCCTATTTGCGGTTACGCTGCCTGCCCGGCGAACAAGGCCAAGTCGATTGGGCGCACTTTGGCCATATCGAGATCGGCCGCGCCCAGCGGCCGCTGATGGCGTTCGTCATGGTGCTCAGTCATTCTCGGCAGATCTTTTTGCGCTTCTTTCTCGACGCCCGCATGGAGAACTTCCTGCGCGGCCATGTCGGCGCCTTCACCGCATGGGGCGGCGTTCCGCGCGTCCTGCTCTATGACAATCTCAAAAGCGCCGTGTTGGAGAGACACGGCGACGCGATCCGCTTCCATCCCACGCTGCTGAGCTTTGCCGGGCACTATCGCTACGAACCACGACCTGTCGCGGTGGCTCGCGGCAACGAAAAGGGCCGTGTCGAGCGCGCCATAAGATACGTGCGAGATTCATTCTTCGCCGCCCGCGGCTTCAAGGATCTCGATGACCTCAATGCCCAAGCCGAGGCCTGGTGCAATGGCGCGGCCGCCGATCGGCCCTGTCCCGACGATCCGCAAAAGACGGTCCGCGCGGCGTTCGCCGAGGAAGCGGGCCGCCTGTTGCCATTGCCCGAAAATCCAGCGCCCCTGCTCGAACGCGTCGAGGTCTCGGTCGGCAAGACGCCCTATGCCCGTTTCGATGGGAACGACTATTCCGTGCCGCATGCCCATGTGCGGCGCATCCTGACGGTTCTGGCCGATCCGAACGAGGTGCGCATCGTCGACGGCGTCGAGGTTCTGGCTCGCCATCCGCGCAGTTACGACCGCGGCGCGCAAATCGAGGACGCCAGCCACATCCAGGCGCTCACCGACGACAAGCGCGCGGCGCGCCAGCATCGCGGCGCCGATCGGCTGGCGCAAGCCGCGCCCGCCAGCCAGGACCTGCTCATGCGCGCCGCCGAGCGCGGCGCCAATCTGGGCGCCATCACCGTCGCTTTGCTGCGTCTGCTCGAACGTTACGGCGCCGCGCCGCTACAGACCGCCATCGGCGAGGCGCTGGCGCGGGACGTGCCGCACCCCAATGCCGTGCGTCTGGCGCTCGAACGTCACCGCGCGCGGCAAGGCGAGGCGCCGCCGGTCGCGCTCGTGCTGCCCGCGCATGTCCAGGCGCGCGATAAACCCGTGCGGCCTCACGCCCTCGAACCCTATGACCAACTCAAGGAGCGCCGCGATGACTGAGCGCGACACGCTGCGCGCCCGCGCGGTCGCGCTCAACCTGCATGGGCTGCTGGCGCATTGGGGCGACGTCTCCAGCCAAGCCTGGGTTACCGCTCTGCTGAACTGGGAGGAGCAGGAGCGCGCCCGCCGCAGCTTGGAACGGCGGCTGCGCACCGCCCATATCGGCCGTTTCAAGCCGCTCTGCGACTTCGACTGGAGCTGGCCCAAGCGTTGCGATCACGCCGCCATCGAGGCGCTGATGACGCTCGACTTCCTCGACGAGGCCGCCAACGTCGTGCTCGTCGGCCCCAACGGCGTCGGCAAATCGACGATCGCGCAAAACATCGCCCATCAGGCGCTGATCAAGGGTCATACCGTGCTGTTCACCAGCGCCGGCCAATTGCTAGGCGATCTCTCGGCGCTGGACAGCGACTCCGCGTTGCGCCGCCGCCTGCGTCATTACGCTCGACCACAGATGCTGGTCATCGACGAGGTCGGCTATCTCTCCTACTCCAATCGCCATGCCGATCTGATGTTCGAATTGATCTCACGGCGCTATCAGAACAAGAGCACTTTGATCACGACCAATCGCGAGTTCGCCGAATGGCGCGAGGTATTCCCCAGCGCCGCCTGCGTCC
Organism: Roseiarcus sp.; assembly: GCA_049509635.1. Lineage (GTDB taxonomy): Bacteria > Pseudomonadota > Alphaproteobacteria > Rhizobiales > Beijerinckiaceae > Roseiarcus. The sequence continues at coordinate 484 of JBEKZS010000283.1, read as the reverse complement.
GACCGCCTCGTCCACAACGCCGAGATCGTCGCCATCGAGGGCGAATCCTATCGTCTCGAGGAAGCACGCGAGGGCGCCGAGCAACGCGCCCGAAAGCGCCGCGCGGCCAAGTCATGAGCAAGCCACCCGAAAACTCGCCGCTCCCCGCGCATCTGCGGCCTCTGACCATCGAGATCCCTCGATCCTGGACGCCCGAACAGGCGCTCGCGGTGTTCGAACTGATCGACGACATTCGCGATAAAGTCTGGGCGATCTACGGCTGCCGCTTGCAGGCAGCGCTGCGCAAACAGTGCGAAGGCGGTCGCGTGGATGAAAGCGCCGACGCTCTCGACGCGTCATCGATCTGAACCTTCAAGCCCTGAAGCGACGCGCGCAGCCGCGGTGTGGGACGGCCGTAGGTCGGTCCCTCACCGCGGCTGCGCGAGTTCGTGACCGCCCGCAAGCGCCACCGACCCCTCGCCGACGACCGACGGCTCGCCAGGCA
>JBEKZS010000282.1:0-2512 GCA_049509635.1 Roseiarcus sp. | reverse complement strand
AGCGCGGGCTCGCCCCGGCCCCCGAAGCCCTGAGCGCCTGATCGAGCGAGGCGGCGGGCGGAGACGAGACCGCTGCCGGATTGTCACGGCGAGCGCCTCCGGGCCTTTGACAGCGCCGGCGCGGACCCAATATGACGGGAAGACTGGGAGAGACGGAATGAGCGACCTCCACGAGAACTATATCGCCGGCGAATGGGTCGAGGGCGATGCGGTGTCGCGCGACGTCAACCCGTCCAACACCGACGACGTCGTCGGCCTCTACGCCCATGCCAGCGCCGCGCAGGTCGCAACCGCGGTCGCCGCCGCGAAGGCGGCGTTTCCCATGTGGTCGCGCACGACCCCGCAGGAGCGCCACGACATCCTGCTGCGCGCCTCGACCGAGATTCTGGCCAGGCGCGAGGAGCTCGGCCGGCTGCTTGCGCGCGAGGAGGGCAAGTCGCTGCCCGAGGCGATCGGCGAGGCGACCCGCGCCGGGCAGATTTTCGACTTCTTCGCCGGCGAGGCGCTGCGCATTCCCGGCGAGAAGCTCGCCAGCGTGCGGCCCGGGATCGACATCGAACTGACGCGCGAGCCGGTCGGAACCGTCGGAATCATCGCGCCGTGGAACTTTCCGATCGCGATTCCCGCCTGGAAGATCGCGCCCGCGCTCGCCTACGGCAATTGCGTCCTGTTCAAGCCCGCCGATCTCGTCCCCGGCTGCGCCCACGCGCTCGCCGAGATCGTCGTGCGCGCCGGCGCCCCGAAGGGCGTGTTCAACCTCGTCATGGGCCGCGGCTCGGTCGTCGGCCAGGCGATGCTCGAGCACAAGGGGATCGACGCGATCACCTTCACCGGGTCGCTCGCCACCGGCCGCCGGGTCGCGGCCGCCTGCGCCGAGCGCATGCGCAAGTTCCAGCTCGAGATGGGCGGCAAGAATCCGCTGATCGTGCTCGACGACGCCGATCTGAAGAACGCGGTCGAATGCGCGGTCAACGGCGCCTTCTTCTCGACCGGCCAGCGCTGCACCGCCTCCTCGCGGCTGATCGTCACGCAGGGCGTCTATGGGCGCTTCGCCGAGGCGATGGCCGAACGCATGAAGGGCCTCGTCGTCGACGACGCGCTGAAGCCGGGCGTGCAGATCGGGCCGGTCGTCGACCAGAACCAGCTCGACCAGGATCTGTCCTATCTGCGGATCGGCAAGGACGAGGGCGCGCGGCTGGTGACCGGCGGCGAGCGCGTCGAGCGGGCGACGCCCGGCTTCTACCTGACCCCGGCGCTGTTCGCCGACGCCCACAACGACATGCGGATCGCCCGGGAGGAGATTTTCGGGCCGGTCGCGGCGATGATCCCGGCGCGCGACTACGAGCATGCGCTCGCGCTCGCCAATGACACGGAATTCGGCCTGTGCGCCGGCATCTGCACCACGAGCCTGAAATACGCCAATCATTTCAAGCGAAATATCGAAGTCGGGATGGCGATGGTCAATGTGCCGACCGCCGGCGTCGACTATCACGTGCCGTTCGGCGGCCGCAAGGGCTCGAGCTTCGGTTCGCGCGAGCAGGGCCGCTACGCCGCCGAATTCTACACCAGCGTGAAGACCGCCTATACTCTGGCGTGACGCCGGAACGGCGCCGGGCCGGGGGAGACCATGATCCTGATATCTGGCGAAGCGCTGATCGACCTCATTCCCGATCGCGCGCATCCCGGCCGCTACGACGCCGCGCTCGGCGGCTCGCCGTTCAATGTGGCGATCGGCCTCGCCCGGCTCGGCGCGCCGGCCGCGTTCGTCTCCCGCCTCTCGCGCGACGCCAACGGCGAAGCGCTCGCCGCGGCGCTCGCGGCGGCCGGGGTCGACCTCGGTTTCGTCGCGCGCGACGCCAGGCCGTCGCCGCTCGCATTCGTGACGCGCGGCGCCGGCGCGGCGGGCGAGCGCTATTCGTTCTATCTCGACGCCACCGCCTATGACGAAGCCTGGCCGTTTCCCGCCGTCTGGCCGGCCGGCGCCCGGCACCTGCACGTCGGTTCGTTCTGCGCCGTCGACGACGCGCACGGGCCGAGTTCGGCGGAGGCGCTGGCGCGCGCGCGCGGCCACGCGACCACCAGTTTCGATCCCAACATACGCCCGATGGTGACGCCGGACCGCGCCGCCGTGCTGCCGCTGGTCGAGCGGGAGGTCGCGCTGGCGAGCTTCGTCAAGGCGAGCGAGGAAGACCTCGCCTGGCTCTATCGGGACCGCGACCCGGAAGCGACGATCGCGCACTGGGCGACGCTCGGGCCCGGCTTCTGCGTGATGACGCGCGGCGAAAAGGGCGCCCTCGCCTTCGTTGGCGCCGAACGGCTGGTCGCCCCCTCGCCGAGGATCGACGTCGTCGACACCGTCGGCGCCGGCGACAGCTTCATGTCGGCGCTGATCGGCGCGATGGACGTCGACGGCGCGCTCGGCGCCGGCGCCCGCGCGCCGACCGGCGCCGACCTCGGCCGATGGCTCGCCTTCGCCGTCGCCGCCTCGGCGATCACCTGCACGCGCAAGGGC
>JBEKZS010000281.1:0-2533 GCA_049509635.1 Roseiarcus sp. | reverse complement strand
GTCTCGATCCAGGCCTTCTGCGAGACGCCCGAGATCGCGTCGATCATTCAGGGGGCGATCTCCGATCGCCGGATGAGCAAGGCCCACGTCAAGGTCCACATGGGCGGCGGCCCGGCGGCGCTCGAAGCCTATAGGAATGCGCCGACGCCCAATCTGATCATTCTCGAGGCGACGCACGACCGCGACGCCCTGGTCGGTCACCTCGACGAACTCTCGCAGTTCTGCGACGCGGGAACCAAGGTCATCATCTGCGGCAAGGTCAATGACATCGTCCTCTACCGGCAGCTGATTCTGCGCGGCGTCAGCGAATATCTCGTCGCGCCGTTCGGCGTGATCGAATTCGTGCAGGCGGTCTCGCATCTCTATACGGCGCCGGGCGCGGCGCCGGTGGGCCGCGTCGTCGCGGTCGTCGGCGCCAAGGGCGGCGTGGGGTCTTCGACGGTCGCCCACAACCTCGCATGGTCGATCGCCAGCGGCCTCGAGATCGCGACCGTCATCGCCGACCTCGATCTCGGTTTCGGCACCGCCGGGCTCGACTACAATCAGGATCCGCCGCAGGGCATCGCGGAGGCCGTGTTCGCGCCCGATCGCGTCGACGCCACGCTGGTGGATCGGCTGTTGTCCAAGTGCAGCGACAACCTCAGCCTGCTGGCGGCGCCGGCCACGCTCGACCGGCTCTACGACTTCGACGGCGCGGCCTTCGATTCGATCGTCGACGTCCTGCGCGGGTCGACGCCCTGCATCATCCTCGACGTGCCGCACGCCTGGACCGCCTGGACCCGGCGGATGCTGATCGGCGCCGACGAGGTGGTGATCGTCGCCGCGCCCGATCTGGCCAATCTGCGCAACGCCAAGAACATGCTCGACAGCATCCGCAGCGCGCGACCGAACGATCACCAGCCGAAACTGATCCTGAACGGCGTCGGCCTCCTGAAGCGACCCGAAATCGCAGTCGTCGATTTCACCAAGACGGTCGAGTTGGAGCCGCTGGCGGTGATCCCCCACGACGCCAAGCTTTTCGGCGCGGCCGCCAACAACGGCCAGATGATCGCCGAAATCGAGCCCAACGGCAAAATCGCGGAGATGTTCGCCGACCTCGCCCGCGCGATCAACGGCAAGGCCGAAATTCGCCGGGCCAAGCGCGGGTTGTTCGACCCGATCATGTCCAAGCTCGGACGCAAGAAGGCATGACCCACCTTTCGAGAGGCGACTGCCGGCCGGGGACCGGGGCGCGGGCGAAGGCCCCGTCGCGGCGGGGCCATGGGGCGGGCGCCGCAGCTGCGTCCTGCGGCCAGCCGACCCCGATCGATTCGATTCCTGGATCCCGTATCGATGGCGTAAGGACGGTTCGCGATGTTCGGTAAGCGTTCGAATCAGGCGCCCGGGGCGGCGCCCCCTCCTCCGGTCCGCAGCCTCGAATCGGCCTCGCTGAAACTCGACCCGGCGCCCGCGGGCTCGGGCGCCGCCGCCGCGCAGACCGCGCAGACGGAAGTCCGTCCCGACAGCTACTATCACACCAAGAGCATGATCTTCGGCGCCCTGATCGAGGCGATCGATCTTTCCGCCCTCTCGAAGCTGGATCCGGACAGCGCGCGCGAGGAAATCCGCGATATCGTCCACGAAATCGTGACGATCAAGAACCTGGTTCTCTCGATCGCCGAACAGGAAGATCTGCTCGACGACATCTGCAACGACGTGCTCGGCTTCGGCCCGCTCGAGCCGCTGCTTGCTCGCGACGACATCGCCGACATCATGGTCAACGGCCCGACCAAGACCTTCATCGAAGTCAACGGCAAGATCCAGCTGACCAACATCCGCTTCCGCGACGCCGCCCAATTGATGAACATCTGCCAGCGGATCGTGAGTCAGGTGGGCCGGCGTGTCGACGAAGCCTCGCCGATCTGCGACGCCCGTCTGATGGACGGCTCGCGCGTCAACGTCATAGCGCCGCCGCTCGCCATCGACGGGGCCGCACTGACGATTCGAAAGTTCAAGAAGGACAAGTTGACGCTCGACCAGTTGACCCGGTTCGGCGCCATTTCGCCCGCCGGCGCCGAGATATTGAAGATCATCGGCCGCGTGCGCTGCAACGTCGTCATCTCCGGCGGCACGGGCTCGGGCAAGACGACGCTGCTCAACTGCCTGACCAATTACATCGAAGCGGACGAGCGCGTCATCACCTGCGAAGACGCGGCCGAACTGCAGCTCCAGCAGCCCCATGTGGTGCGGCTCGAAACGCGCCCGCCCAATCTCGAGGGCACCGGCCAGGTGACGATGCGCGACCTCGTGAAGAACTGCCTGCGCATGCGTCCCGAACGCATCATCGTCGGCGAGGTGCGCGGACCCGAAGCGTTCGACCTGCTGCAGGCGATGAACACGGGCCACGACGGCTCTATGGGCACGCTGCACGCCAACTCGCCCCGCGAAGCGCTCAGCCGTATCGAATCGATGATCACGATGGGCGGCTATTCGCTGCCATCGCGCACAATTCGCGAGATGGTCACTTCCTCGATCGACGTAATCGTGCAGGCCG
>JBEKZS010000280.1:0-2556 GCA_049509635.1 Roseiarcus sp. | reverse complement strand
GAATCGCGGCTGGCGCGCATCTTCGGCGCCGCGGGACCCGCCCCGGCGCGCCGCACCGAGGCGCGGTCCGGGGGCGGCGCGCCAGGGTGGCGGCCCGGTTTTGCCAACCGCGGCCCGCGGCTCGGCATCGCCGGCCAGCCGCTGCCGAGGCGGGCCGAACTCATGGGAAAGCCCGGCGAGGCGCCGCGCGACATCGTCATCCTGGCGATCCTTCTCAGCCATCCCGCGCTGCTGGAGGACCATATCGAGGAAATCGCCGCCCTCGACCTGTCCAGCCGCGCCCTGACCGCCTTTCGCGACCAGTTGCTGGCGCGCGCGCTCGACCCCTCGGCGCGCGCCGAGGCCGCCGACGGTCCGGCTTTCGCGGCCCAGCGCGACCGCGTCCTGCGGCGCGCGGCCGGGATGCCGGTCTGGTGGTGCCTGCGGCCCGAGGCCGACCCCGCCGACGCCGAGCAGGTTTTACGTCAGACCCTGGCCTTGCATCGCAAGGCCAGGGCGCTAAATAGGGAGCTGGACATGGCGCAGAGGGCGCTCGCGACCGAGGCGGCGCCGGAAGTCACCGAGCAGAACTTCGGCATGCTGTGCGACATCAAGGAAAATCTCGCCGATCTCGCCAATGCCGAGGCCGCCATCGAGGGGTTCGGCGCGCTCTCGGGCAGGAAATCGCCGCCGGTCTGACGACCCCTCGGCGGCCCATGGACTCTGGGTTAACGAAGGGTTAGGGGCTATGGCCGATTTTGGGGCGATCGAATCAGACGCGCGCCGGCGAAAACGAGAGGCTGCTTTTCCCGGGAAATGAGCGGCAAATCGGGGTCGCGGCCGGTCGCGCGCCGATCGGAAGGTCGCCGCGCCGGGTCGCGCGGCCGGACCGGCCCCCGCATTCAGAGAGCAATCGTGTTTCGGCGTCGAATGGACGGAGTGGGATGAATGGCGAAGAAGGACGAGCAAAAGGCCGAAGGCGAGGCCGCCGTGGTGGAGACTACGGACAGCCCGTTGCTCGATCTGACCGACGCCGCCGTCAAGCGGATGATCAAGATCGCCAAGAAGCGCGGCTGGGTCACCCATGAGGAATTGAACGCCGTCCTGCCGTCGGAGGAAATCTCGTCCGACCAGATCGAGGACATGAACTCGATGCTCAACGAAATGGGCATCAACGTCGTCGACAACGAGGACGCCGAGGAGGCGGAGAAGGAGACCGCCGAGGGCGCCGAGGAGGAGGAATCCGAAGGCGGCGAGGTCGCCGAGACCGCGCGCCCGACCGCGGTCGCCACCCGCAGCTCCGAGCCGGCCGAGCGCACCGACGATCCCGTCCGCATGTATCTGCGCGAGATGGGCTCGGTCGAGCTGCTTTCGCGCGAGGGCGAGATCGCGATCGCCAAGCGCATCGAGGCGGGCCGCGAGGCGATGATCGCAGGCCTCTGCGAGAGCCCGCTGACCTTCCAGGCGATCATCATCTGGCGCGACGAGCTCAACGACGCCAAGATCCTGCTGCGCGACATCATCGATCTCGAGGCGACCTATGCCGGCCCCGACGGCAAGAAGGCGCCCAAGATCGACATGACCGCGCCCGGCGCCGCCGAGGCGCTCGCCGCCCAGCGCCGCGAGCGCGCGCCGGCGATGGCGCCGCAGACGCCGCCCGCCGGCTTCGACGGCGAGCCGGCGCCGATCCCGGAGAATTTCGACGACGAGGACGACATGGAGAATTCCGTGTCGCTGTCGGCGATGGAGGCCGAACTCAAGCCCAAGGTGCTCGAGACCTTCGACCGCGTCGCCGACGCCTACAAGAAGCTGCGCCGCCTGCAGGACCAGAACGTCGAGAACAAGCTCAAGAACGAGACGCTGTCGCCCGCCCAGGAGCGCAAATACAAGTCGCTGAAGAAGGACATCGTCACCGACGTCAAGTCGCTGTCGCTGAACCAGAACCGCATCGACGCGCTGGTCGAGCAGCTCTACGACATCAACAAGCGGCTGATCGGCCTCGACGTCAAGCTGATGCGGCTCGCCGAGACCCACCGCGTCTCGCGCGAGGACTTCCTCAAGAACTACCAGAATTCGGAGCTCGATCCGAAATGGCTGCTGCGCGTCTCCAAGCTCGGCACCCGCGGCTGGAAGGATTTCGTCGCCAAGGACAAGAACCAGATCAAGGATCTGCGCTCCGACATCCAGGCGCTGGCGACCGAAACCGGCCTCGAGATCCAGGAGTTTCGCAAGCTCGTCCAGATGGTCCAGAAGGGCGAGCGCGAGGCGCGCCAGGCCAAGAAGGAAATGGTCGAGGCGAACCTGCGGCTGGTGATCTCGATCGCCAAGAAATACACCAACCGCGGCCTGCAGTTCCTCGACCTCATTCAGGAAGGCAATATCGGCCTGATGAAGGCGGTCGACAAGTTCGAATACCGGCGCGGCTACAAGTTCTCGACCTATGCGACCTGGTGGATTCGCCAGGCGATCACCCGCAGCATCGCCGACCAGGCGCGCACGATCCGCATTCCCGTCCACATGATCGAGACGATCAACAAGATCGTCCGCACCAGTCGGCAGATGCTGCACGAGATCGGC
>JBEKZS010000028.1:0-35020 GCA_049509635.1 Roseiarcus sp. | reverse complement strand
GACTTCTGCGGCAAGGGCGGCTATGTCGACAGCATGGGCTATGATCTCGCGTTGACGCGCGCGCCGATCAAGCCGATCGCCGGGCTGCTCGCGGCCCTGCGCGCGAAGGGCTACCACGTCTTCCACACGCGCGAGGGCCACCGCCCCGATCTCGCCGACCTGCCGCCCAACAAGCGCTGGCGCTCGCAGCGCATCGGCGCCGGCATCGGCGACCCCGGTCCGTGCGGGCGGATTCTCGTGCGGGGCGAGCCCGGGTGGAACATCATCGAGGAGCTAGCGCCGGAGCCCGGCGAACCGATCATCGACAAGCCCGGCAAGGGGTCGTTCTGCGCGACCGACCTCGAACTGATCATGCGCACGCGCGGCATCGACAATCTCGTGCTGACCGGCATCACCACCGACGTCTGCGTCCATACCACCATGCGCGAGGCGAACGACCGCGGCTTCGAATGCCTGCTGCTGGAGGATTGCTGCGCGGCGACCGATCTGGGCAATCATCACGCGGCGATCAAGATGATCAAGATGCAGGGCGGCGTATTCGGGGCGGTCAGCGATTCCAAGACCTTCGTCGCCGGCCTGCCATGACCCGTCAGGCCTTCGTCCACCGGATCGCGACGCGCGCGCCCGACGACGTCGCCGGCCTGGAGGGGATGCTCGCTTCGGGCGCGATCCTTGCGCCGGGCGTCGTCGCGATCCTCGGCAAGACCGAAGGCAACGGCTGCGTCAACGATTTCACCCGCGGATTCGCCGGCCGGGCGCTGAAGGATCTGCTGCGCCGCCACCTGCCGCCCGAGGAGGCCGACGCCGTCTGCATCGTGATGTCGGGCGGCACCGAAGGCGCGCTCTGCCCGCATATCGTCGTGTTCGAGCGGCGCGACGTCGAGGGCGCCGCCGAACCCGGCGCGCTGGCGCTCGGCCGCGCGCGCACGCCCCAACTGCGGTTCGAACATCTCGGCCGGCTCGAACAGGTCGACGCCGTCGCGGCGGCGGTTCGCGCCGCGATGGCCGACGCCGGCATCGACGATTCGCGCGAAGTTCATTTCGTCCAGATCAAATGTCCGTTGCTGACGCTCGACCGTGTCGCCGAGGCCGAAGCGCGCGGCGCCGTCGCGGCGACGCGCGATCCGCTGAAGTCGATGGGCCTGTCGCGCGCCGCCTCCGCGCTCGGCGTCGGCGTCGCGCTCGGCGAGATCGAGCGGGGAATGCTGACCGAGGCGGCGATCGGCCGTGACTGGACCCTCTATTCGGCGCGCGCCTCGGCTTCGGCCGGCGTAGAACTGCTCGATCATGAAATCATCGTGCTCGGCGCCGCGCCGGGGTGGCGCGGCCCGCTGCGGATCGCCCATGGCGTGATGGGCGACGCCATCGACGTCGAGCCGGTGCGCGCCGCGCTCGCCGCGCTCGGCCTCGCCGCGCCCGGGCAATTGCCGGGCCGCGAACGCGGTCGGCTCGTCGCGCTGCTCGCCAAAGCCGAGGCGGGCTCGACGGGCCGCCTGCGCGGCGGACGCCATACGATGCTCGACGATTCCGACATTTCCGCCACCCGCCATGCGCGCGGCTTCGTCGCCGGCGCCCTGGCCGGCCTCGTCGGCCATGCCGAACTCTATGTTTCCGGCGGCGCGGAACACCAGGGCCCCGACGGAGGCGGCCCGGTCGCCGTCATCGCCATCGATTCGAGGAGCGTCCCATGAGCGCCGCCGAACTCATTCCCCCCGCAGTCACCACCAAGGGTCCCTCGCTCGAGACGATCGGCATGACCAAGGTGTTCGGTTCGCTGGTCGCGCTCGACAACGTTTCGATCAACGTCCCCGCCGGTTCGTTCCACGCCCTGCTCGGCGAGAACGGCGCCGGCAAGTCGACGCTGGTGAAATGCATCATGGGCTTCTACGTGCCCGACCGCGGCGCGCTGAAGCTCGACGGCCAGGAGACGCCGGTGCGCAATCCGCGCGACGCCCAGGCGCTCGGCGTCGGGATGGTCTACCAGCATTTCACCCTGGTGCCGTCGCTGACCGCGGCCGAAAATCTCGTCGCGAGCCGCGCCGACGCGCCCGCCGTCATCAACTGGCGCAAGGAGAAACGCGAACTCGAGGCCTTCCTCGACCGCATGCCGTTCCAGGTGCCGCTCGACCGGCCGGTGTCCTCGCTCGCGGCGGGCGAGAAGCAGAAGCTCGAAATCCTCAAGCTGCTGTACCTCAACCAGCGCTTCCTCATTCTCGACGAACCGACCTCGGTGCTGACCCCCGGCGAGGCCGACGAGATACTCGGCCTGCTGCGCGACATGGCGCATCGCGGCGAAATCACGGTGGCGATGATCAGCCACAAGTTCCGCGAGGTCGAGGCGTTCTGCGACGACGTCAGCGTCCTGCGCCGCGGGGCCAAGGTCGGCGGCGGCAAGGTCGGCGTGCTGACGACGCGCGAAATGGCGGCGATGATGATCGGCGACGCGGTCGTGCGCCAGTCGGCGGCGCGAGTCCAGGCGCCAAGGAGCGGCACGGTGCTCGAAATCGCCGGTCTGTTCGTCGAGAACGACGAGGGTCGCGACGCGGTCGACGGTTTCGACCTCAAGATCGCCGCCGGCGAGATCGTCGGCATCGCCGGGGTCTCCGGCAATGGCCAGAGCGAGCTCGTCGAGGCGCTTTCCGGGCAGCGGCCGATCCGGCTCGGCCAGGTCCTGATCCACGACCAGGATTTCGAGCCGACGCGCGATCACTACGACAAGTTCAAGGTGTTCGGCCTGCCCGAGGAGCCGCTGAAAAACGCGACCGTGCCGACCATGTCGGTCGCCGAGAACATGGCGTTCCGCAGCTTCGACAAGCCGCCGATCGCCACGATGAACTGGCTGCTGTCGCCCGAGCCGATGCGCGCGCGCGCGCGCGAACTCATCGCCCGCTACAACGTGAAGACGCCGACGACCGAGACCGCGATCCGCGATCTTTCCGGCGGCAACGTGCAGCGCGCCGTGCTCGCGCGCGAACTTTCGGTCGACGTCGACGTGCTGATCGTCGCCAATCCCTGCTTCGGCCTCGACTTCGTCTCGGTCGCCGACATTCGCGCGCAGATCATGGACCAGCGCAACCGCGGCGCGGCGGTGCTGCTCGTGTCGGAGGATCTCGACGAGATCCTCGAACTCTCGGACCGGATCGCCGTGATCTCCGAGGGCAAGGTCGCCTATCTCACCCCGGCCGCGGGCGCCGACCGCACGACGATCGGCCGCCATATGGCGGGCCATTGAAATGATCGAGGTCCCCGCCAGCCCGTTCCCCTTCGCGCTCGATCCCGCCCATACCGCGCTCGTCGTGATCGACATGCAGCGCGACTTCGTCGAGCCCGGCGGGTTCGGCGAGACGCTCGGCAACGACCTGTCCCCGGTCGCGGCGATCGTGCCGACGGTCGCTGCGCTGATCGCGCTGTTCCGCCAGAAACAATGGCCGATCCTGCATACGCGCGAGAGTCACAAGCCGGATCTCTCGGACTGCCCGCCCGCCAAGCGGCTGCGCGGCAATCCCGCGCTGCGCATCGGCGACGAGGGCCCGATGGGCCGCATTCTCGTCCAGGGCGAGCCCGGAAATGCGATCGTCGACGCCTGCGCGCCGGCGCCCGGCGAGATCGTCGTCGACAAGCCGGGCAAGGGCATGTTCTATGCGACCGAAGTCTCTGAAATCCTGAAGGAGCGCGGCGTGACCCATCTCGTCTTCGCCGGGGTCACGACCGAGGTCTGCGTGCAGACCTCGATGCGCGAGGCCAATGACCGCGGCTATGAATGTCTGCTGGTCGAAGACGCCACGGCGAGCTATTTCCCGCGGTTCAAGGCGGCGGCGCTCGAGATGATCCGCGCCCAGGGCGCGATCGTCGGCTGGACGACCCCGCTCTACGCGCTGACCAGGGCGCTGGCATGAGCGAGCCCGTCTTTGACGCCGACGCCATCATCGACGCGATGGCGCCGCTGCTCGGCATCGTCGTTCCCCAAGCGTCGCGCGAGCCGGTCAGGGTCCATCTCGAAATCGCCGCCGCCTACGCCGCGCTGCTCGAGAAGGCCGAACTGGGCGATCACGAGGAGCCAGCGCCCGTGTTCGCGCCATGAGCCTGGGGACCGCGGACATGACGGCGGCGGCGATCGCCGCCGCGGTGAAGAGCGGCGCGGCGAGCGCGCGCGAGGTGACCGAGGCGGCGCTCGCGCGAGTGGCGGCGCGCAACTCCCGTCTCGGCGCCTTCACCGACGTCACCGCGACCAGGGCGCTCGCCAGGGCCGATTCGATCGACGCGGCCCGCGCGCGCGGCGGACCCCTCGGCCCGCTCGCCGGCGCGCCCTTCGCCGCCAAGAACCTGTTCGACATCGCCGGCCTGCCGACGCGCGCCGGCTCCAAGATCAACCGCGACCTGCCGCCCGCGACCATCGACGCGACGCTGGTCGCGCGGCTGGAGGCGGCGGGCGCGATCCTGGTCGGCGGCCTCAACATGGGCGAATACGCCTATGACTTCACCGGCCAGAACGCCCATGACGGCCCGTCGCGCAACCCGCACGATCTCGATCATATGACCGGCGGCTCGTCGGGCGGCTCGGGCGGCGCGATCGCCGGCGGCCTCGTCCCGCTCGCGCTCGGCTCCGACACCAACGGCTCGATCCGCGTGCCGGCCTCGCTGTGCGGGATATTCGGCCTGAAGCCGACCTACGGGCGTCTTTCGCGCGCGGGCGCCTTCCCCTTCGTCGCCAGCTTCGACCATCTCGGTCCCTTCGCGCGTTCGGTCGAAGACCTCGCGCTCGCCTATGATGCGATGCTGGGCCCCGACGCCGACGATCCCACGCTCGCCGAGGTCGCGCCGACGCCGGTCTTGCCGAGTCTCGGCGGAGGCGTCCGCGGCCTGCGGATCGCGCGGCTCGGCGGCTATTTCGCCAAATCCGGCGAGCCCGCCGCATTCGAGGCGGTCGACCGCGTCGCCCGCGCGCTCGGCGCGACGCGCACGGTCGAGTTCCCGCAGGCCGAGCGCGCGCGCGCGGCGGGCTATCTCATCACGATGGCCGAGGGCGCGGCGCTGCATCTCGACCGTCTTCGAACGCGCCGCGCGGACTTCGATCCCGATGTCGGCGACCGGTTGATGGCCGGGGCGATGCTGCCCGGCGCCTGGATCGTCAAGGCGCAGAAATTCCGCAGCTGGTTCCGTCGCGAGGTCGCTGGAGTGTTCCGCGACGTCGATCTCGTCGTCGCGCCGGCCACGCCCTGCCGGGCGCCGCGGCTCGGCCAGAAGACGATGACTCTCGACGGACGCGAAATGCTGGTGCGGCCCAATCTGGGCCTGTTCACCCAGCCGATCTCGTTCGTGGGCCTGCCCGTCGCGGCGGTTCCGGTCTGGACCGCTGGCGAAACCCTTCCCATCGGCGTACAGATCATCGCGGCGCCCTGGCGCGAGGATCTCGCGCTGCGCGCCGCACGCGCGCTCGAAGCCGAAGGCGTCGTCAGCGCGCCGATCGCCGCGGAGAGCTGAGAGAGGAAGGTCGGTCATGGCCAGGGGTGCAGAGGGCATTTCGCGTTGGGTGGGCCGCAACAGCGCCAAGGACATCGTGCGCGCCGAGGTCTGGCAGGCGCTGGTCGACGCCGGCGTGGCGATCGGCCCGAGCTTCGACCACATCCCCAATTTCGTCGGGGCCGACAGGGCGGCCAAGCGGCTCAGCGAACTCGACGCCTGGAAGAAGGCGCGGATCGTCAAGTGCAACCCGGACCCGCCGCAGATTCCCCTGCGCCTGCGCGCGCTCTATGACGGCAAGCTGCTGTTCGCGCCCGTGCCCTATCTCACCAAGGGCTTTCCCTATCTGAGGATCGACCCGGACAAGCTCGCCGCCAAGGGCGTCGATTTCGAGACGGCGGCGACTTCGCAAGGCTTCATGGCCCATGGCGAACCGATCGCGTTCGAGGACATGCCGGCGCTCGACTTCTGCGTCGTCGGCTGCGTCGCGGTGACGCGGCGCGGCGGGCGCACCGGCAAGGGCGCCGGCTTCGCCGATCTCGAACAGGGCATATTCCGCGAACTCGGCAAAGTCACCGACCGGACGCCGATCGCCACCTGCGTCCATTCCTCACAGGTGGTCGCCGAGGATCGGGTCGTCATGGAGGGTCACGACAGCGCGCTGAATTTTATCGCGACCGAACTGGAGCTGATCGACACCCAGACGCCTTACCCGCAGCCGGCCGGAGTCGCGTGGGAGAAGATCCGTCCCGACCAGTTCGCCGACATCCCGTTCCTGCGCGACCTGCGCGCCGCGATCCAAGCGCGCAAAGGGGCCCGATGATCATCAACGATCTCCTGATCAAGGCCGAAGTCGAGGCGGAATTCGCCGCCTACGAGCGGGCGCTGGTGGCCAATGACGTCGCCGCGCTCGACCGCTTCTTCCTCGACAGCGAGCACGCGATCCGATTCGGCGCCGGCGAAAACCTCTACGGGGTGGCGGCGATCAGAGCGTTCCGCGCCGGGCGGTCCGCCGCGGGGCTCGCCCGCACGCTGGAATCGATCAGCATCGTCACCTACGGACATGATCTGGCGATCGCGGCGACCCTGTTTCGCCGCGAAAGCGCGCCCGGCAAGATCGGCCGCCAGATGCAGACCTGGGTGCGCTTCCCCGAGGGCTGGCGCATCGTCGCGGCGCATGTCAGCGTGATCGACGATCCCGACGCCAGGGGCGGGACGTGAGGACCGGCGCCCTCCCCGGGCGTCGTCGATGACCACGATGCGGCTCGCCGGCGTCGTTCTGTTCGGTTCGGGCGACGATCCGCACGGGCCGCGCGTCGACATCGGGATCGAAGACGGGCTGATCGCCGCCATCGCCCCAGCCGCCGCCGCGGCGGGGCCGCGGCTGCTCGCGTTGCCGGGTCTCGCCAACGCCCACGACCACGCGCGCCCGCTGTCGCCGACCTCGTTCGGCGCCGCCGGCAAGCCGCTCGAGAGCTGGCTGCTGCGGCTCGCCGCCATGCCTTCGATCGACCCCTATCAGGGCGCGCTCGCCGCATTCGGCCGCGCGGCGCGCGGCGGCGCCGCTTCGGTGATGGCGCATTACACCCGCGCGCACGGGCCGATGGCGCTGATCGACGAGGCGCGCGAGATCGCCAGAGCCGCCGCCGAGGTCGGCGTGCGGGTCACGCTCGCGCTCGCCATGCGCGACCGCAATCCGCTCGTCTACGGTCCGGCCGAGCCGGTGCTCGAAGGCCTGCCGGCCGCGGCGCGCGCCGTCGTCGAGGCGCAGTTCCTCGGCCCGATGCCCGGCGCGGCCGAGCAGGTCGCGCGGGTCGAGGCGATTGCGGCGGCGGTGGAAGGCCCGAGCTTCACCGTCCAGTTTGGGCCGCAGGGCCCGCAATGGTGTTCGGACGAATTGCTGGGCGCGATCGCGGAGGCCTCGGCGCGCAGCGGCCGGCGCGTCCACATGCATCTGCTCGAGACGAAATACCAGCGCGCCTTCGCCGACCGCGCCTATCCTCGAGGGGTCGTCGCGCATCTGGCCGGCCTCGGCTTTCTTTCGGAGCGCCTTACCCTCGCCCATTGCGTCTATGCCCGGCCCGAGGATCTCGACGGGATCGCCAAAGCAGGCGCGGTCATCGCGACCAATCCGAGCTCCAACCTGCACCTCGCCTCGGGAATCGCGCCGATCGGCGCGGCGCTCGCGCGCGGCTGCCGCGTGGCGCTCGGCGTCGACGCCTCGGCGCTCGACGAGGACGACGATGTGCTGCGCGAAATGCGGCTCGGCCATTTCCTGCACGGCGGCTGGGGCTTCGACCGCGCGATCGACCGGGCGTCCTGGCTCGCGGCGATCGTCGCCAACGGCCGCTTCGCCAATGGCGCGCCGGGGTCGGGCGCGCTGCAGGTCGGCGCGCCGGCCGACATTCTCGTGCTCGATCTCGACCGGCTCGATCGCGACGCCGTCATGCCGGTCGCGCCGGTCGATCTCCTGTTCGCCCGTGCAACCATGGCGCAAGTCGCGCGCCTGATCGTCGCGGGGCGCGAGATCGTCCGCGACGGCCGGCTGACCCGGGTCGACCTCGACGCGACGCAGGCGGCCTTGCGCGAAAGCTATCGCGCCAAAATGCCGGCCAAGGCGCCGTTCCTCGCCGCGTGGGATTCGCTGGAGGCCGGCGCCGCGCGATTCTACCAGGAGCTCGCCGGCTGCTGCTGAGCCGGCGGCGCCGCAACCGGAGCGATCCGCCATGACAGAGCAACTCCCGGTGATCGACCTCGCCGGCATCGACAGCGACGACCGGATCGCGCTGCACCGGATTTCGCGCGAAATCGGCAAGGCGTGCCGGACCATCGGATTCTTCTACGTCGTCAACCACGGCGTCGCCTCGATCCCCGCCGCCTTCGCGCAATCGGCGCGATTCTTCGCCGAGCCGATCGAGAGCAAGCGCGCGCTGGCGATCGAGACGGTCGGCGGCAACCGCGGCTATTCCGGCCTGCTCCACGAGGCGCTCGACCCGGCCGCGGGCGCCGACATGAAGGAGGCGTTCAACGTCGGCCTCGATCTCGCCCCCGACGATCCCGAACTGCTGGCGGGCGTGCCGTTCCGCAGCCTCAACGCCTGGCCCGACCTGCCCGACTTCAAACGGGTCATGCTGGGCTATTTCGACGATTGCGTCGCGCTCGGCCAGCGCATCCACCGCGCCTTCGCGCTCGACCTCGGGCTGTTGCCCGGTCACTTCGAGGACAAGCTCGAACGCTCGCTGGCGACGCTGCGCCTGCTGCATTATCCCGCGCTGCCCGCCGACGCGCCGGCCGGCCAGATGGGCGCCGGCGAGCACACCGACTACGGCAACATCACGCTGCTGGCGACCGACGAAGTCGGCGGCCTCGAGGTCCGCACGCGCCGGGGCGACTGGCTCGCCGCGCCGGTGATGCCGGGCGCCTTCGTCGTCAACATCGGCGACTGCCTGATGCGCTGGACCAACGACATCTATGTCTCGACGCCGCACCGGGTCGTCAACCGCTCGGGCCGCGAGCGCTACTCGATCGCCTTCTTCCTCGACCCCAACCCGCACGCCATCGTCGAGGCGATTCCGAGCTGCGTGCCCGAAGGGGAGAAGCCGAAATACCCGCCGATCACCGCGGCGGATTATCTGAAGTTCCGCCTCGACGCGAGCAAGCCCAAGGGGATGTGAGCGCTTCCCGGCGAAACGAAGCGCGCGTCCGAGGCTCTATCCCGGAATCGCCAGGTACGGGACGGGCGCAAGCAGCGCCCGCGCCGCCATATCGGGCTCGCGTGCGATGACGCGCAGATAGGCAAGGGCCGGCGCGTCCGGCTGGCGCCGGCTCTGTTCCCAGTCGCGCAACGTGCCGACCGGCACTTGGAACCTCGCCGCAAATTCCGCCTGCGAAAGCCCCAGCCGCTTGCGCGCGGTGCGCACGATCGCCGCCGCAGTCTCGCCGCCGGTCAAAATCGGCGGGGCGTCGGGATCGTCGGCGACGTTGCGAGCGATATCGCCGTCGCTCTGGGCGTCGATCGCTTGCCAGTCGGTGGCGGCAAGGGCTTTGGCGACCAACGCCGGCGTGACCTTCACGATGGCCATGAACGTTGCTCCTGCCGACTGGCACGGCGAACAGACGACCTTCCACCAGACCGAAGGCGTTTATCCGCTGCTCGCCGTAATCCGCCGAGCGTGGCCCGCCTCGCGGTATAAGGGGGCGCGTTGCGCCCTTTTTCCCGCCGCGATCCCCGTGTTACAAGCCGCCATGACCGCCGCCCCAGCCTTCGCCCTCCCCGCGCCGCCGCTCACCCGCCCCTCGCTCGCCGGCGTCACCCGCGCCGGGCTCGCAGAGGGGCTGCGCACGCTCGGCCTGCCAGCGCGCGAGGTGAACATGCGCGCCGGCCAGCTGTGGCGCTGGATCTACCATCGCGGGGTGCGCGACTTCGGCGAAATGCTCAATATCGCCAAGCCGATGCGCAGCCTGCTCGCCGAGCGCTTCACCCTCGACCGCCCCGAAATCGTCGCCGAGCAGGTCTCGACCGACGGCACCCGGAAGTGGCTGATCAAGCTGGCGGCGACCGGGCCATTCGACCGCGGGGCCGAGATCGAATGCGTCTACATCCCCGAGGCCGATCGCGGCACGCTATGCGTGTCCTCGCAGGTCGGCTGCACGCTCGCCTGCACCTTCTGCCACACCGGCACCCAGAAGCTCGTGCGCAACCTGACCGCCGCCGAGATCGTCGCCCAGGTGATGGTCGCGCGCGACCGGCTCGGCGATTTTCCCGGCGGGATCGCGCCGACCGACGGGCTGGTGCCGGCGGGCGAGGGCGTGCGCGCGGTGTCGAACATCGTGTTCATGGGCATGGGCGAGCCGCTCTATAATTTCGAGGCCGTGCGCGATGCGATCGGCGTCCTCACCGACGGCGAGGGGCTCTCGCTGTCCAAGCGCCGCATCACCGTCTCGACCTCGGGCGTCGTCCCCGGGCTCGAGGCATTGGGGCGCGAATGCGGAACCATGCTGGCGATCTCGCTGCATGCGACCAATGACGGCCTGCGCGACGAACTTGTGCCGCTCAACAAGAAATATCCGATCAAGGATCTCATCGCCGCCTGCCGCGCCTATCCCGGCGCCTCCAACGCGCGCCGCATCACCTTCGAATATGTCATGCTGAAGGGCGTCAACGACACCCCGGCCGAGGCGCGCGCGCTGGTGCGCCTGCTGAAGGGCCTGCCCGCCAAGATCAACCTCATCCCGTTCAACCCCTGGCCGGGCACGAAATACCAATGCTCGGACTGGGAGACGATCGAGCGCTTTTCCGACATCGTGTTCAGCGCGGGCTATGCCAGCCCGGTGCGCACGCCGCGCGGGCGCGACATCCTCGCCGCCTGCGGGCAGCTCAAGAGCGACACCGAGAAGCTGCGCGCGCGGACGCGCATGATGCTCGAGGAGAGCCTCGTCGTCGGGCTGGAATGAACCCATCAGGGGTGTAGCCGACGCGTCGTCGTGCTCTTGGCGACCGCTCTCGGGTCCTTCCAGGTGCCGTAGACGAGATCGAGCGAGGGATTGCTGACTCCGAACCACAGCTTCTCGCTGATGAAGTGATGGCGCAGATGATAGGCCTTCATCCAGCGGCCGAAGCGCGTGCGCGGCGCGTAGGGAATATGCGCGACATAGTGCACCCATTCGTAGTGGAAGATCGCGAGCATGACGCCGAGCATGACCGGGGCGACCGCGCCGGCGCCGAGGAAGAGCCAGACCAGCGCGGCGGTGACCGCGAGATTGGGCCCGAGGAACCAGACCGGCAGGAACAGCAGATCGAGCCGGGCGGGCTCCGCGTGATGGTCGTAGTGCAGCCGGCGCTGGAGCTTGCGCAGCCAGCCCCACGGCGCCGGCGGCGCGTGGAACGCGAAGCGATGCCAGGAATATTCGCTGAGATAGAACAGCAGCGCGCCGAGCACGATCCACGCCGGCGACAGCGGCGGTCCGCCGGCCAGCGACCACGCGGGGATCGCGAGGATCAGCAGCGCGAGCGCGGCGTTGCTGCCGTGGCGGAAGAAGTCGAGCAGCATCGTTGCGGTTCCTCCCGAAGAGAGTCTGCGTCGCCGCGCGGGCTCCCGGTCCGGCGGACCATCCGGCGCGGGGCGCCGCGTGTCAAACGGGCCAGGCTCGGCGGCGTCGCGCCCTGCTCCGTCGACCCGTTGCGCGGCCGCGCGAATGCTGAGACTGTTGCTCCGCGTTTCGCGCGGAGCCCGTTGCCGATGAACCCGATCTACGACATCGAAGTCCAGACCATCGACGGCGAGAAGGAGAAGCTCGCCGCCTTCGCCGGCAAGGTGATGCTGGTCGTCAATGTCGCCAGCAAATGCGGCTTCACGCCGCAATACGAGGGGCTCGAGGCGCTCTACCGGCGGTATCGCGAGCGCGGCCTCGTCGTGCTCGGCTTCCCCTGCGACCAGTTCGGCCACCAGGAGCCGGGCGACGAGGCGGAGATCCGGAATTTCTGCAACCTCAAATATGACGTGACCTTCCCGCTGTTCGCCAAGACCCAGGTCAACGGCGAGGGCGCTCATCCGCTCTACAAGACGTTGAAGAGCGAGGCCAGAGGCCTGCTCGGCACGCAGGCGATCAAGTGGAACTTCACCAAGTTCCTGGTCGACAAGGCGGGCAAGGTGGTCCGCCGCTACGCGCCGACGGAGAAGCCGGCGGATCTCGCCAAGGACATCGAGCCGCTTCTGGTCTGACCGGACGCCCGCGATCCCGCCGCTCAGGCGAAAGCGCGCGCGGCCGCCCTGTGCTCGGCGATCAGCGCGGCGAGGTCGACGCCGACCGGCGCGCCGTCGACGACCCGCCATTGCCCCGCCACCATCACCCGATCGGCGCGATGCGCGCCGCACAGGACGAGCGCGGCGAGCGGATCGTGCGCCCCGCTGAACCGTGGTTCGTCGAGCGCGAACAGCGCGAGGTCGGCCGCCATGCCGACCGCGATCCTGCCGATGTCGGCGCGGCCGAGGCAGCGCGCGGAGCCCTCGGTCGCCCAGCGCAGCACGTCGAGATGGGTCACCGCCGAGGCGCCGTAGCGCAGCCGGCCGATCATCAGCGCATGGCGCAACGCCTCCATCAGGTTCGAGGAATCGTTGGAGGCCGAGCCGTCGACGCCGATCCCGACCGGCGCGCCCGCCGCGTCGAGATCCTTGGTCGGGCAGATCCCCGAGGCGAGCACCATGTTGGACGCCGCGCAATGGCAGACGCCGACGCCCGCGCGGCCGAGCCGGCCGATTTCCTCCGCGCTGAAATGGATGCCGTGGGCGAGCCAGCTGCGCGGGCTCATCCAGCCGGTCGCTTCGAGAAAATCGACGGGCCTCATGCCGTACATGTCCAGGCAGAAGCGCTCCTCGTCCTTGGTCTCGCAGAGATGGGTGTGGAGCTGGCAGTCGTGGCGCTCCGCGAGCGCTGCGGTGTCGGTCATCAGCCGCCGCGTCACCGAGAACGGCGAACACGGCGCCAGCGCGATGCGGATTTGCGCGCCCGGCGCGGGATCGTGGAACAGCTTCAGCACCCGCTCGCTGTCGCGCAGGATCGTCTCCTCGTCCTGGACGACCTCGTCGGGCGGCAGGCCGCCGTCCTTCTTCGAAAGATTCATCGAGCCGCGGGTCACGGTCATCCGCAGACCGACCTCGCGCGCCGCCTCGACCTCGATGTCGACCGCGTTCTCGAGGCCCGCGGGATAGAGGTAATGGTGGTCCGCCGCAGTCGTGCAGCCCGACAGCATCAGTTCGGTCAGCGCGAGCCGCACCGCGACGCGCAGCTGCGCGGGCTTCAGCCGCGCCCAGATCGGATAGAGCGCGACCAGCCAGGGGAACAGGTCGCGGTTGATCGCGTCGGGATGGGCGCGGGTCAGCGTCTGGTAGAAATGATGATGGGTGTTGACGAGGCCGGGCAGCAGCACGTGGCGCGATGCGTCGAAGCTGGCCTCGACCGGCGCCGCGGGCGCGGCCGCGCGGCCGACGAGCTCGACGATGCGCGAATCCTCGATGACGACGCCGCGCTCGGCGCCCTGGGCGAGGATCGCGAGCGGGTCCTTGATCCAGAGGCGCATGAGCCGCTTTCCCCTCTCCTTCGCCTTCGCCCGGGACGGCGAGTACGACCGCGGTATCTTGGATCAAGCCGGGGCGGAGGTCCATCGACGACGAGTTTCGACATGTGGAGGGACGCGGAGGGAAGCTCAGCGCAATTGCTCGATCGTCACACCGAGGTCCAGCGTCGACCAGGCGCCATCGCAGGTGAGGACGATCGCGCCGCGATTTTCCCCGAGCGCGAGGCAAGCGCGATCGCCGAACGACAGCCCCGCCCGCCTCGTTCTCTGCCTGAGCAGGCCGGCGCGCATCGCCTGCAACTCGTCGAAAGGAACCACCTCGAGCTGTAGACTCTCGATCGCGGCGGCGATCTCCACGGCGGAGCCGCCGCTGTCCGTGAGCTTGGCGACGACTTCCGAAAGATTGACCGCGCTGATGACGGATCGTCCGAGAGCTCCTGCGACTCTGGTCGCGCCTGTTTCGCCGTTGAGAAGGCACAGCAGCGCCGACGCGTCGAGCACGAAGGCGTCACTCACGCCCGGCTTCCGCCCTGCGTTCGGCGATCAGTTCGTCGACGAGGCTCGCGCCCGCGGGGACAAACCCGCGCACGATCGCCTGAGCTCTCCTGATCGCGGACTCGAGCGATCGAACATGCAACGCGCCGTCCACCAGTTCGATGACGACGGTATCCCCGACCCCGATCCCCAATTCGCGCCGGAAGCGCGCCGGGATCACCAGTTTTCCTCCTTCGATGACCTTGACCGACTGCGATTTCATGACTGCACCTTGCCACCATACCTAAGTTAGAAATAATACCCGGAATTGCCGGGGAAGGCAAAGACTCGCTCGCCTCCGCGCCCGGAGGCCCCGAGCGCAACCGCGATCAAGCGCAGCGAGCCGGAATCGCCTAGAATTGTCGGAACGTCCACCCTTCGCATCGAGCCGCATCGCATGACGCTGACCGCCAAAGCGCTCTGGGTGATCGAGCGCAATCTCGACCGGCCGCTCACGCTCGGCGAGATCGC
Source organism: Roseiarcus sp. (assembly GCA_049509635.1). Taxonomy (GTDB): domain Bacteria; phylum Pseudomonadota; class Alphaproteobacteria; order Rhizobiales; family Beijerinckiaceae; genus Roseiarcus. Next base: position 20,481 of record JBEKZS010000028.1, on the reverse strand, counting down.
CGCCGCCTGCGACGTATCGCCCCATCATCTCGCCCATGCCTTTGGTCGCACCGCCGGGCAGGCGGTCATGCAATACGTCCGACGTCGCCGCCTCGCCGCCGCGGCGCGGGCGCTCGCGGCCGGCGCGCCCGACATTCTCGATCTGGCGCTTGCCCACGGCTACGGCTCGCACGAGGCGTTCACGCGCGCGTTTCGCGCCGAGTTCGGCGCCACGCCTGGAGAAGTTCGACACAAGGGGAAAACGGAGGATCTGCCGATGAACGAAGCGATGAAGATTCCGCCCGAGCGCGACGCGGAGCCGGCGCCGCCGCGCATCGAGATGGCCGGGCCGATGCTGTTCGTCGGCCTCGCCGGGCGCCATGCGCTCGGGGCGACGCAGGGCTTGCCCGCACAGTGGCGGGCGTTCATGGCGCGTTACGGCGAAATCGCCGACAAGGCGGATCCGATCCCGGTCGGCGTCAGCCGCGACATGGATGAGGACGGCAATTTCGACTATCTCTGCGCCGTCGAGGTGAAGAGATTCTCGGGAACCCCGCGCGGGCTCGTCGAACTGCGCATTCCCGCGCGCAGCTACGCCGTCTTCACCCATCGCGACCATGTCTCGACGATCGGCGCGACTTATGGGGCGATCTTCGAGCGCTGGCGACCCGAAACCCATCGCCTGGCCGCGGATGCGCCGATGCTCGAGCGGCATCTGCCGGGCTTCGATCCGAAGACCGGCCTCGGCGGCGTCGATATCTGGATCCCGATCGACCACGCCGGCTGACATTCCGCCGCTCAGCATTCGACGAAGTTCACCGCGAGCCCGCCGAGCGAGGTCTCCTTGTATTTCGACTGCATGTCGGCGCCGGTCTGGCGCATCGTCGCGATCACCTGATCGAGCGACACCCGATGGCTGCCGTCGCCATGCAGCGCGAGCGAGGCGGCCGCGATCGCCTTCACCGCGCCGAACGCGTTGCGTTCGATGCAGGGGATCTGGACAAGGCCGCCGACCGGATCGCAGGTCATGCCCAGATGATGCTCCATGCCGATCTCGGCGGCGTTCTCGATCTGGGCGTTGGAGCCGCCGAGCGCGGCGCAAAGGCCCGCCGCGGCCATCGAGCAGGCGACGCCGACCTCGCCCTGGCAGCCGACCTCGGCGCCGGAGATCGACGCGTTCATCTTGAACAGGGCGCCGATCGCGGTCGCGGTGAGGATGAAGGTCGCCATGCCCTCGGCGCTCGCTTCCAGGCAATGGTCGCGATAGTAGCGCAGGACCGACGGGATGACGCCCGCCGCGCCATTGGTCGGCGCGGTGACGACGCGCCCGCCCGCGGCGTTCTCCTCGTTGACCGCCATCGCATAGACGCTGACGAAATCCATGATCTCATGGGCCGCGCGGGCGTTCTGGGTCGCATTGGCGCGCAGCCGCTCGTAGATCGCCCTGGCGCGCCGCTTCACCTTGAGCCCGCCCGGCAGTTCGCCGTCGACGGAAAGGCCGCGATCGACGCAGGCGAGCATCGCCGCGATAACCGTCGCGACATGGGCCGACACCTCTTCGGGCGGGCGCAAAGCCGCCTCGTTGGCGCGGATGATCTGCGCGATCGAAAGACCGCTCTCGGCGCCGCGCGCGAGCAGGTCGACCGCGGAGCGGAACGGATGGGGAAAGGCGACATCGCCGGCGCCGGTCGGCGCCGGCTCGTCCTCGCGGATGATGAAGCCGCCGCCGATCGAGCACCAGGCCTCGTCGAGGAGGACCTCGCCGTTCGCGTCGCGCGCGCAGAAGCGCAGCGTGTTGGGATGGCGCGCGGGCGCGGTGACGAAATCGAAGCGAATATCGGCGCCGGGATCGAAGGCGATGTCTTGTTCGCCGGCGAGCGCAAGCCGCTTGTTCGCGGTCACCCGCGCGACGATCGCCTCGACCGCGGCGGGATCGATCGTCGCCGGCGTCTGCCCGGACAGGCCGAGGATGACCGCCTTGTCGACGGCGTGGCCCTTGCCGGTGAAGGCGAGCGAGCCATAGAGCGTGACCGTCACCGAGGCGGTCCGCGCCAGCGCGCCGGAGGCTTTGAGCCCTGCCGCGAACGCCGCCGCCGCCTTCATCGGCCCGACCGTATGCGAGGAGGAGGGACCGATGCCGATCTTGAACAATTCGAAGACGCTGATCATGGCGGGCCCTTCGCGGTGGCACAAACCGGGTTGATACCTGACAGCTCAGACCGGGACGATGCTCGACGGGCTTCGGAGAGAGCGTTTCGGCGTCGTCCAGAACCCCTCAGGGCCGTTTCGACCCCAAATGACCCTTGGCGGCGCGTCCAAACCGCTGCCAAGTCTTTGATGGCGAGGCCGGCCAAGGGTCATAGGAAGCCCCCGATCGTGGGATATCAAAGGGTTGCCCGCTCTTCGCGGCGGCCGCCGCGCGGCGACGCGCCCTTCGCCCGCAGATCGGGCGCCAGGCGCGCGAACCCCTCCCTGAGAGGAGACCGGCGCAGCTGGCCACGGACGAACGAAGTTCGCTTGCGAAGGGCCCCGAATCTCAGCCGCCCCTCGATTTCCGCCTCCTCATGCATAGCCCGGCGCCGCAGGCCGGCGAAATTCTTGGAAGGTTTAGGAAGCTCTCATTTCGCTCGCTTCTCGCGATTTCAAGGGCTTGCGAGCAAATGGAAGCAATCTTGGGCCTCGGGCGGCCTCTGGCCCCGCCTTTAACTCTCCTTCGGTTCGCCTGACTCGGACTTCCATCGATCGGATCGCGATTCTAGACCGCGGAATGGCTGGCGTCAAGCGAAATTTCTGTAAAAGAGAAAGACGCGCCCGCCGCCGAAATCCCTTGACGACGCCGACGGACAACGCCCGGCCATCCCTGCCTGGCGGCGCTCGGCATCCATCAGGCGGCCGCTCGGTTCGATCCTGTCTCACCGGAACGGCGCAGTACAAATGGCCCGGCAACTTCCGCGAGGTATGAGGCATCCCGTCAATCCGCAAGGACGCCCCCATGAATGAACACCGCCAACCGAGCGCGCAATCGCCTCCCTTCCCGACTCGGCACGGGACTTTGATCGTCGCCCGCGCTCATGCTCCCCCGACGATGGCGCAACTCTGGGCCGCCGCAAAATCGATGGTTCCCGACGTCGTCATCGGCGATTGGTCCGGCGTCATCTATGACCAACAGACCGCGAATTCGGGCGCGATCGTCATGCTGCGGTTCGCGGATGCGATGCGCGCGGCGGTGCTCTGCGTCGACGCGCCGCCGCCGGCCCCGAGCATCGATCTCGGGCCCGATCCGAATGTCATTTGGCAATCGGCTCCCACGGAATTGAAGACCGGCGCGGCCTATATCATGGTTCAGGCGATCGACCCCGTGTCCACGGCGGCGCAGGCGCTTCGCAGGGCGCGGTCGTTGACCCTGCTGACCTCGGTGGTCGCTTCTCTCGTTCCGGCGATCGGAATTGTCTCGGTCGCCGGCGCCAATGCGCTGCCGCCCGAAACGTTCGGCTCCATCGCCGGGGCCGCCTTCGGCATTCCCGAGCTCGAATATGTCGATCTGAAACCCGGCCTGCCGTCGGTCATGCGGCACGCGGACTGGCTCGCGCGATATCTGATCGAGACGGGCGTCGTGTTCAAAGACGGCGAGCAGATCGGCGCACCGGACTATCCGATGGCGCGGGTCGCCTTGGTGAAGGCTCGCGGAGACGACGCCGGGGATATGTACCGCATCCGCTGGGAATCGTGACCGCTGAGTCCCGCCCACACAGGAATTTTCGCCGGCGCAGGTCGGCTCGCAAGCAGGCCCGACCCAATGGCTATGAGGATCTCCACCGAAATGGCGCTGCAGCCGAAGGGCATAAAGGATAAGAGCGGCATCAATTCCGATATCGTGCTTCGATACCCTTTCGCGGCGAGATACCGGAAGGGGCTGCCCCCCGAGCCTGGCGATATTCCGCCTGTCGTCAACATATCGGGTCGTCACGGTTTTCCCGATGCGATGGGCTGCGGGTTCTTTTGGGTCTTGTCGCCCAGGCTTCTTGAATTCATCCGGGAAGCGAACGGGCCCCAATGGCCGCTTCACGCTTGCGAGATCACGCTCGTGTCCAAGTCGATCGGCGCGGCTTCGTATATGATCTCTCTGCGGCGCGAAACGTCGATGGACAAATCCTTGTCAAGGCCGAAGCCGCCGGAGGCGGGGGCCGAAGGCCCGCCTTTACAAGGATTTGTCCATCGACAACAATCGGACGCCGAGGTCGGTGGGCCGCTCTGATTGTCGGCCCCTCGCTTTGTTTGTCGTCGAGCACGCGCGATGCGCGGAGATACCGCTACCCACTCGAAACAGCGTGGAGCCCTATTTTTGGGCCGAAAATCCCGATTCCAGATATCTCGACGCGATGGCGATTCATCGGAAAGGGCGCGGCGGCGCGGGCGCCTGCTCGCTCACCCCAGCGCCTTCGCCATGACCCGGCGCAGCCGCGCCGAGAAGGCGCTGGCGTCGCCCGGCGGCTCGCCTTCCATCAGGCGCGCCTCGTCGAGCACCAGCCAGGCGGAATCGCCGATCAGCGCCTTGTCGGCGTCGACCGGGAGCCGGCGGGCGAGCGCGGCGATCAGGGGATGGCCGGGGTTCACTTCGAGGATCGGCTTGGTGCGCGCGCCCATCCGGCCGTGCGAGGCGAGGATCTTCTCGAGCTGGCGGTCGGGCCCGAATTCGGGCGCGACGAGGCAGGCGACGCTGTCGGTCAGCCGGTCGGAGGCGCGCACGTCGGCGATCTCGTCGCCGAGCGTCTGCTTGAAGAAAGCGAACAAAGTCGCCACCGCCGCCGAAGTCTCGCCGGGCTGCGGCGGCGCGCCCTCGGCGAGCGGGATCGCCTTGATGTCGGCGGCGCCCTGGGTCACCGACTTGAACGGCTTGCCCTCATAGCCCGCCGCGGTCGACACCCAGAACGCATCGACGGGATCGGCGAGCAGCAGCACCTCGACCCCGCGCGCGCGAAACCCCTCGAGCTGGGGGCTCGCCGCCAGCCGCTTGGCGTCGTCGCCGGTGAGATAGAAGATCGCGGTCTGGTTCTCCCTGAGATCGCCGACATAGCCGGCGAGCGTGCGGCCGCCGTCGGGATGGCTCGAGGTGACGAAGCGCGCCATCTTGAACAGCGCGTCGCGCCGTTCGGGATCCTCGTAGAGCCCCTCCTTGATGACCGCGCCGAAATGCTCCCAGACCTTGGCGAACTTGTCCGCCTCGCCTTCGGCGAGCCTGGTCAGCTCCTGCAGGATACGGTTGGTGACCCCCTTGCGGATCGCGGCGAACACCGCGCTTTCCTGGATCATCTCGCGCGAGACGTTGAGCGGCAGGTCGGCGCTGTCGACGACCAGCCGCACGAACCGCAGCCAGCCGGGCAGCAGGTCGGCGTCCTGGCTGATCAGCACGCGCCGGACGTAGAGCTTGGCGCGGCCCTTGCGGACGGGGTCGAACAGGTCGAGCGGCCGCGAGCCGGGAATGAAGGCGAGCACGGTATATTCGTGCCGGCCCTCGGCGCGCCAGTGGACGGTGAGCGCGGGCTCGTCGTACTGGCCGGAAAGGCCGCGATAGAATTCCGTGTATTCCTCGGGCTTGATCTCGGATTTCGGCTTGGCCCAGATCGCCGCGCCGTCGGCGATGCGGCGCGGCTCGGCGCCGGGCTTGTCGACGAGATCGATCGGCACCGCGACCGCGCCGGAATGCTCGCGCACGATCCGCTCGATGCGGTGCGCCTCGGCATAGTCGGTCGAGGCCTCGTTGAGATGGAGGACGACGCGCGAGCCGCGCGTCGGCGCGCGGTCGAGCGCGAGCGGCGCGATCGTATAGGCGCCCCCGCCGTCGGACGACCACGACCACGCCTCCGACTCGCCGGCGCGGCGGGTCTCGACCACGACCTCGTCGGCGACCATGAACGCCGAGTAGAAGCCGATCCCGAACTGGCCGATCAGATTGGCCGCGCCCTCCCGGGCCTTGTCCTCGGCGCTGAGCCGCTCGAGAAACGCCCGGGTGCCCGAGCTGGCGATCCTGCCGAGCCCGCCGACCAGATCCTCGCGGCTCATGCCGACGCCATTGTCGGCGAAGGTCAGCGTCTTCTCCACGGGATCGAGGGCGATGGTGATCGCGAAGGGGGCGCCGCCCGCGAGCAGTTGTGGGCTGGCGAGCGCCTCGTAGCGCAGCTTTTCGCAGGCGTCGGCGGCGTTGGAGACGAGTTCGCGGATGAAAATGTCGCGGTCCGAATAGACCGAATGGACCATCAGATGCAGCAGGCGGGAGACGTCCGCCTCGAAGCTCTGCGTCTTGGCCCCCGCGGCCTCGCCAGGTTGGGAATCGATGTCGGTGGTCACGAGCGCCTCGCCGGATCGCTGGGATGCGCGGCCTGATGCCGGCGCGGCCTCATATCGCGGGAGAGCCTGCGGGTTTCAAGCCCGGGGCCGGCGTCGGACAATCGGAAAAAAAAACGGACCGGCCGGGAGGGGTCCCGCCGGTCCGCTCGCCTGCGTGGCAAATTCCCGGATCGACCGCGGCTCGGGGGCTGGGGGGCTGAAAAACCGAGCGCGCTATCGAAACGAACCAACGAGGCTAGTGCGTAAATATGGCTTTCCGATGCGGCCTCGGCTTGACGACAAGCGGGCGAAAATGTGGCTGGCTTCACGGCTTGGTGATCGATCGACGGCTGGCCGCCACGCCTATGGCGTCGCTGCGGCGGGCTTCGCCACCGCCGCGTTCGCGGGCCTGCGCCTGACCAGTTCGGCGATCCGCGGCCGATGCGCGGCGTGTCCGGCGAGCGCCTTCTGCGGCCAGGGCTTGACCGCGGCGTGCAGCGCCATCGGCGCGGTGGTCGCGCCGATCAGCGACGGCGATTCCTGGGCGTCGGCGGCCTGCTTGATGTCGGCGGGGGCATAGGCGCTCGCCTCGGCGGGCGGCGCAGCGCTCGCGGCGGCCTTCTCGACCGACGGCTCCGCCGGCCGCGCCGCGACGACCGGTCCGGTCCAGCCGGGCTTCGGACCCACGAACACCGGCACCGGATCGAAATGCGCGGGCGCCATCATGGCGAGCACGAGCGGCGCGGGATGCGCCGCCACGGCTGCGGCCGGATACAACAGCGAGAGGCCGCGCGCGCCGGCCGCGCCGGGCCCGCCGGCGACCGGCGCGTTGAGCGCCTCGAGTTCGTCGGCCGCGAGCATGTTGCGCCCGCGCCGCCAGCAGATGTCCCGACGCATGTCCGGGGCCGGATTGACGCCCGGCGAGGGCAGCGTCTCGACCGCGCCGAACCCGCCGCCCCACTGGGCGAAGGCGCGGTCGAACAGCGCCGCAGCCTCCGCGGTCCGTTCGGTCGGCGACGGCGCGCCGAGCACGACGGCGATCAATCGCCGATTGCCCTGGGTCGCGCTCGCCACGACGTTGAAACCGGCCGCGCAGGTGAAGCCGGTCTTCATGCCGTCGGCGCCGGGATAGCGGCCGATCAGCCCGTTATGGTTCCGGATGATCTGATTGCCGAACTGCAGGGCGCCGATCGAGAAAATCTCGTTCTCCTCGGGAAATTCCTTGATCAGCGCGCGCGCGATAATCGCCATGTCGCGCGCCGAGGAGACCTGACGCTCGTCCGGCAGGCCGTTCGGGTTGACGAAATGGGATTCCTTGAGGCCGAGACGCGCCGCCGCCGCGTTCATCTCGTCGGCGAAAGCCTCGACCGAGCCCGAAACGCCTTCCGCGACCGTCACCGCTATGTCGTTGGGCGACTTGACCATCAGCATCTTCAGGGCGTTGTCGAGCGTGACCTCGACGCCGGGCGCAAATCCCATCTTCGAGGCGGGCATTTCGGCGGCCCGCTGCGACACGACGAACGGCGTGTCCATCGTCAGGCGCCCATCGCGCACCGCGCGCAAGGCGACGTAGACCGTCATCAGCTTGGTCAGCGAGGCCGGATACCAATTGGCGGTCGGCTGACTCTGATAGAGCACCTGGCCGCTGTCGGCGTCGATCACCAGCGCGGGATTGGCGAGCGCCGGGCCGGCCATCAGCGCGAAAGCCAGGCCGACGGAGAATTTGCACGTCACGCGGCGCATCGGGCCAGATTGCATCGATCGACATCTCGCAACTTGGGCGCAGGAATTGCGCCGAGCCCCCGCCAGGCCATCGACGCGCGACGCGTCTGTCGTTTTGTTAAGGGTTCGTCTCGCCCGCGTAAAGAACAAAGAATTGATGGACTTCTCGGCCGGGATGGAGTCACCCAGAATTGATTGGCGCTCGCGCGCCGCGACGACTAGTTGGAACACGGAAAAAGCAGGGAGTTTTCGGCGATGTTCGCCATGCGGGCGGGAGCGGCGGGGTTGGGGGCGATCGTGTTGCTGGCGCCGGTGGGCGGGGCGAGCGCCGAGGGCGTCCGCAACGTTCTGGAACTCTTCACCAGCCAGGGCTGCTCGTCCTGCCCGCCCGCCGACCGCATCCTCGGCCGGCTCGCGCGCGATCCCGACACGCTCGCGCTGTCCTTTCCCGTCGATTACTGGGATTACATCGGCTGGAAGGACACTCTGGCCGCGCCGAGCCATTCGGCGCGCCAGAAGGCCTATGCCTCGGCGAACGGCACCGGCGAGGTCTATACGCCGCAGGTCATCGTCAACGGCCTGACCGACGTCGTCGGCAGCGACGTCGCGGCGATCGAGCAGGCCGAGCGGGAAACCGACAAACGGGGCGGCGTGCTCTCGGTGCCGCTGTCGGTCGCAGAACGCGAGGGCAGGATCCACGTCGCGATCGGCGCCGCGGAAGGCGCGACGCCGCGCGCCGCCGGCGTCTATCTCGTGGCTTTCGCCAGTTCCCGGACGGTCGCGATCCAGCGCGGCGAGAACGCCGGGGAGACCTTGACCTACGCCAATGTGGTCCGGGCGATGACCAGGATCGGCGAGTGGAGCGGGGCGCCGGTCGAACTCGAGGCCGATCTCTCCCAGGCCCGCGTCGACGGCGCGGATTCCTACGCGGTGATCGTCCAGGCGGGCGCGCGGACCAAGCCGGCGGCGATTCTGGCCGCGGCGCGCGGCCCCGCCGGCCGGACGCCGTAGCGCTTGGCCGGCGCGCGGTCGCCAGAACCGGCGAATCGACAATCGGCGCGCGGCCGACCACATTAGCCGGTGATTCGCGTCTTCCTGCGAGGCAGAGGATTTGTCCGGCACGATCGCGCCGCCGCCGTCCGATGACGCCGCCCCCGGCCGGGGCGCCGCCGCCCCCGGCGGGAGCCTGTCGGCGCGCGCGCGCGCCGGCGCGGCGCCGCGCTACCTCGACAGCCTCAATCCCGCGCAGCGCGAGGCGGTCGAGGCGATCGACGGCCCGGTGCTCGTCCTCGCCGGCGCCGGGGTCGGCAAGACCCGCGTCCTGACCACCCGGATCGCCCACATCATCGCCACGGGGCGCGCGCGGCCGCACGAAATCCTCAGCGTGACCTTCACCAACAAGGCGGCGCGCGAAATGCGCGAACGCATCGGGCTGCTGACCGGCCTCGTCGAAGGCATGCCGTGGATGGGCACGTTCCATTCGATCGGCGCCAAGATCCTGCGCCGCCACGCCGAACTCGTCGGGCTGAAATCCAATTTCACGATCCTCGACGCCGACGACCAGATCCGCCTGCTCAAGCAGGTCCTGCAGGCGATGAACGTCGACGACAAGCGCTGGCCGGCGCGCGCGCTCGCCTCGCAGATCGACGCGTGGAAGAACCGCGGCCTCGACCCCGCCCATGTCCCGGCCGGCGAGGCGGTCGCGCTCGCCAACGGCAAGGGCGCCGAGGTCTATGCGGCCTATCAGGCGCGGCTCAAGATCCTCAACGCCGCCGACTTCGGCGATCTCCTGCTCGAGGGCCTGCGCCTGCTGCGCGAGCGCGAGGAGATCCTGAGGGACTACCAGCAACGGTTTCGCTACATGCTGGTCGACGAATACCAGGACACCAATGTCGTCCAGTATCTCTGGCTGCGGCTGCTCGCGCAGGCGCGGCGCAACCTGTGCTGCGTCGGCGACGACGACCAGTCGATCTACGGCTGGCGCGGCGCCGAGGTCGACAACATCCTGCGCTTCGAGCACGATTTTCCCGGCGCCAAGGTCATCCGGCTCGAACGCAACTACCGCTCGACCGGGCATATCCTCGCCGTGGCGTCGGGGCTGATCGCGCACAACGCCAACCGGCTCGGCAAGACGCTGTTCACCCAGGCGGCGGCCGGCGACAAGCCGACCGTGTCCGGGCTCTGGGACAGCCAGGAGGAGGCGCGCGTCGTCGGCGAGGAGATCGAGAGCCTGCAGCGCGCCGGCCAGCCGCTCGACGAGATCGCGATCCTGGTGCGCGCCTCGTTCCAGATGCGCGAATTCGAGGAGCGCTTCATCGCCCTGGGCCTGCCCTACAAGGTGATCGGCGGCCCGCGCTTCTACGAGCGGGCCGAGATTCGCGACGCGCTCGCCTATCTGCGCTGCGTCGCCCAGCCCGACGACGACCTCGCGTTCGAGCGCATCTTCAACGTGCCCAAGCGCGGCCTCGGCGAGGCGACGCTGAGCCTGATCCACGACTATGCCCGGCGCGCCGAACTGCCGCTGATGCGCGCGACCCGCGTCCTGGTCGAGACCGAGGAACTCAAGGCGAGGCCGCGCCAGGTCCTGCGCGACCTCCTGCGTTCGTTCGACGATTGGTCGGCGCGGATGGAGACGACCCCGCACGGCGAACTCGCGCAGGCGATCCTCGAGGAGAGCGGCTATGTCGACATGTGGAAGGCCGACCGCACCGCCGACGCCGCGGGCCGGCTGGAAAACCTCAAGGAGCTGACGCGCTCGATGGAGGAATTCCCGAGTCTGGCCGCGTTCCTCGAACATGTCTCGCTGGTGATGGACGTCGAGAGCGGCGAGGCGGGGCCGCGGGTGTCGATCATGACGCTGCACGCCGCCAAGGGCCTCGAATTCGACGTCGTGTTCCTGCCGGGCTGGGAGGAGGGCCTGTTCCCGCACCAGCGTTCGCTCGACGAGAACGGCCGCGCCGGCCTCGAGGAGGAGCGCCGGCTCGCCTATGTCGGCCTCACCCGCGCGCGCCGCCTGGCGAAAATCTATTTCGCCGCCAACCGGCGCATCCGCGGCCTCTGGCAGACGACGACCCCGTCGCGGTTCGTCGACGAACTGCCCGAGGATCATGTCGAGGTCGTCGCGGCGGCGGGCGCCGCGGCGCACGGCGGCTACGGCGTCTCGCGCTTCGATCGCGTCGAGCCGTTCTCCTCGACCTATCAGACGCCGGGCTGGCGCCGCGCCCAGGAGAGCGCGAAGCGCGGAGGCTTTTCGGAGCCCGCGCAGGGCCGGCGCGGCGGCGCGCCGCAGATCGAGGGCCGCCTGGTCGCCAGTTCGACCGTCGAATCCGATCTCGCCAAGGGCGCGCGCGTGTTCCACCTCAAGTTCGGCCCCGGCAGCGTGGTCGCGGTCGACGGCGTCAAGCTGACGGTCGATTTCGACAAGGCCGGCCGCAAGATGGTGCTGGAGAGCTTCGTCCGCCAGGCTGGGTAGCGGCCCCGCTTGCTTCGTCGCTCCTACCCGAATAGGACTTCGCCCGCGTCCGGCGCCGGGACGCGATCCGCCGCAACGGCGACGGCCGGGCGAGTCATCGTGTCTCAATCCCAACCCATCGAGGAGGACGCAGGCGAGGCCGGAGCCGCCGGCGACTTTGTCGACCCGGAGCGCCTCGGCGGCGCCGCCGATTCAGGCGTCCTCTGATGTATCGCAACCTGTTCGCCGTCGGCGGTAACACGCTGCTGTCGCGCCTGACCGGCTTCGCCCGCGATCTCGCGCTGGCCGCCGTACTGGGCGCGGGCCCGGTCAACGACGCCTTCGTCGTCGCGTTCCGGCTGCCCAACCAGTTCCGCGCGATTTTCGGCGAGGGCGCCTTCAACTCCGCCTATGTGCCATCCTACGCGCGGGTGCTGACGAGCGAGGGCGACGAGGAGGCGAAGCGCTTCTCCAGCCAGATCTTCACCCTGCTGCTCGTCTCCCAGCTCGTCCTGCTCGCGCTCGCCTATGCCTTCACCCCCTGGTTCGTCGCGCTGATGGCGCCCGGCTTCGAGGCCGAACCCGAGAAATTCGCGCTCGCCGTGCGGATGACGCGCATCACTTTCCCCTATCTGCTGTTCATCACCCTGGTGACGCTGCATTCGGCAACGTTGAACGCCCACGGGCGCTTCCGCGTCGCGGCCTTCGCCCCCGTCGTGCTGAATCTCGCCATCCTGGGATTCCTCGGCGTCGCCTTCCGGTTTCCCTACGTCGGATTCCTCGGCGTCGCCTTCCGGTTTCCCAACGCCGGCGAGGTGGCGAGCTGGGGCGTGCTCGCCGGGGGCGTCGGTCAATTCATCCTCGTCGCCGGTGCGGCGCGCCGGCGCGGCCTGCTGGAAACCCTCGCCTGGCCGCGGCTCGGGGCCGACGTGCGCCAGTTCTTCGGCGCGCTGTTCCCCGCGGTCGTCAGCTCGGCGGGCGTGCCGATCGCCATTTTCGCCGACACGATCATCGCCTCGCTGCTGCCGACCGGGATCGTCTCGGCGATCTACTACGCCGAGCGGCTCTACCAATTGCCGATCGGCGTCATCGGCGTAGCGGCGGGAACGGTCCTGCTGCCGGAAATGAGCCTCCGGCTCGCGCGCGCCGACCTCCGCGGCGCCGAACACGCGCAGAACCGCACGATGGCGATCACCATCGCCCTGTCCGCGCCGTTCTGCGTCGCGTTCCTGCTGATTCCCGAACTCATCACCCGCGCCGCCTTCCTGCGCGGCGCGTTCAGCGCGCAAGCGGCCGCCAATTCGGCCGCCGTCCTAGCCGCCTATGGACTCGGGCTGATGCCGATCGTCCTGATCCGCTCGGCGGTCCCCAGCTTTCAGGCGCGCGGCGATACGAAGACGCCGATGTGGATTTCGCTGGGCGCGATCGCGGTCAATGTCGCGCTCAAGCTCGCGCTGTACCGGACCTATGGCGCCGTCGGAATCGCCCTCGCCACCGCGGCGGGCGCCTGGATCAACCTCGGCGGCCTCGTCGCGCTGGCGTTGCGGCGCGGCTGGATGCGCCCCGACGCGACGCTCGCCGAGGTCGCCGCCGCCGCTTTCTGCGCGAGCGGCCTGCTGGCCTTCGCCGTCGAGGCGGGCTCGGCGCGCGCGCTCGACTGGGCCCGGAGCCTGCCCCATCTCCAGGGCGTCGCGCAGCTCGCGATCCTCGCCGTCGGGGGCGCCGCCGTCTACGCCGGCGCGCTGCTCGCCGGTCTGAAGCTGCTGGACTCGCCGCTCTTGCGGTGGCGGCCCAGGGCCGCGGCGGACGATGGGAATTCTTGAACGAGCCGTCTTTGCGCAGCCGACCGCACAACGCCTATTCCGCGATTCCGCTCAGAACTCGCCTTCCGGCGGGCCATAGCCGCCGCCATAGGCGCCGTAGGGGCCCATGCGATAATTTGCCGGCCCGGCGCCGGTTATGATCCCCTGGTCGGTAAACACCTTCAGGCCCGAGGCGGTCCGCTCGATGCGCTCGACCCGGCCGACGCCCGGCAGGCGGTCGCCCGGCCCGATCTGGCGGAGGCCGCCGGGACCCTCGACGAGCGCGAGCCCGCCACGGATCTCGCGCACCGCCCAGCCGCGGATCACGCCGCGCGGCTGGATCGATCCGGTGGTCTCGTTCGAGACCTCGGCCGGGGCCGGCGCGGCGCCCTGCGGCCTGACCGGCGCGGCGGGCGTCGAGACAGGCGGCGGCGGCGCGATCCAGGCGACGGTCGGCGCCGCGAGCTTCTTCTCGAGCCTGTCGAGGCGGACGGCGAGTTCGGCGTTGTGCGCCGCCGCATCGTGGTCGATGCGCTCGCCGAGCTTGTCGAGCCGGGCCTCCTCGTCATGTTCGAGCCGGTCGGCGCGCGCGTTGACCTGGGCGAGCGCCGCGCCGAATTCGTGAGTCGCGGCGACGCCCGTCTTCAATTCGGCGAGGCTCCTTCGGAGGTCGGCGATTTCGTCGCGTCGGGTCGCCTCGTCGCGTTCCAGCCGGTCGGCGCGCGCATTGGCCTGGGCGAGCGCCGCGCCCGACTCGTGCGAAGCGGCGAGGCCGCTCCGGAGCTCCGCCACCGCCTTGCGGAGGTCGGCGACTTCGTCGCGCTTGGCCGCGTCGAGCGCGGCGAGCCTCGTTCTTAGCGCCGCCACCGTCTGCGGGAGCGACTGCTCTTCGGCGTTGCGGGCGACCTGCGTCTGGTCCTGCGCCGCCTCATAGGAAATCGCCGAAGCCGTGACCGCGGCGACGATCGCCAGGCCGACGGTCGCCGCGCCGATGTGGATGCGGTTGTCGAGCGCCTTGCGCCAGACCGCCGCGGCGTAGCCCGACGGCCAGCGGTTGCGCGGCGGCCGGACGAAGGGGATGAGGCTGACGCCCGGCAACGCCGGCGCGGAGCTCGGCGGGCCGTCCGCCGCGGCGCCCGGCGCCGCGGAGGCGTCGCGCGGCGGCAGCTTTCCGGCGCCGCCCGATTCGCTCGACGAATCCGGCGGGAGCGGGTCTTGGCGGGATTCGTCCGAGGGGTTCATCGCAGCGCCCGATCTGGTTAATGATTTCGCACCATTGTCGCGGCCAGTGGTTAACGAAACGTTGCGAGGACCGGGACCCGCCGCGCAAATCGCGACGCCGGCTCGTTTTTCGTCGCCGCCGATTGCGCCACGCCCGCTCTGGCGCGTCGCCGCCGACGTGGTAGAGTGCGGCGCGAACCGGGCCGCCGCGCCCGCGGCGCAAACCCCGATCCCGAGGACATGATCGATGAAGGCGATGAAATTCGGCGTCGGGCAGTCGGTCAAGCGCGTCGAGGATGTCCGCTTCATCACCGGGCGCGGCAAATACACCTCGGACTACGCGCCCGAAGGCGCGCTCCACGCGGCGTTCCTGCGCAGCCCGCACGCCCACGCCGCGTTCGTATTCGGCGACCTCGACGCCGCGCGCGCCATGCCGGGAGTCAAGGCGGTGTATCGCATCGAGGATTTCGAGGCGCTCGGCGATCTTCCCTGCCTCGCGCCGATGCCCAATTCCGACAAGACGACGACGCCGCTGAAGCCCTATCCCGTGCTCGCGCGGGGCGAGGCGCACCATATCGGCGACGCCGTCGCGATGGTGGTCGCCGAGACCGAGGGCGAGGCGCGCGACGCCGCCGAGGCGCTCGAAGTCGACTGGACGCCGCTTCCGGCGGCGATCGACATGCGCGCGGCGCTCGCGAACGGCGCGCCGCAGGTGTTCGCCGAGGCCAAGGGCAACCTCGCCTATGACGCCCACATCGGCGACAAGGTCAAAGCCGATGGGGTTTTCGCCAAGGCCGCCCATGTCGTGACGATCGACATCGTCAATCCGCGCGTGGTCGCCAATTACATGGAGCCGCGCGGCGCGGTCGGCGAATACGATCCCGCCTCGGGACGCTCCACGTTGCACGTCGGCAGCCAGGGCGTGCATGGGCTGCGGGACACGCTGGCCGGGATCATCCTCAAGATTCCGCCCGAGAACCTGCGGGTCGTCACCGACGATGTCGGCGGCGGTTTCGGCACCAAGAGCTTCATGTATCGCGAATACCCGCTGGTCGTCGAGGCGGCCAAGCGGCTCGGGCGCCCGGTCGCCTGGCAGGCCGACCGCACCGAGCATTTCCTCGGCGACGCCCAGGGACGCGACAATCTGACCAGAGCGGAGATGGCGCTCGACGCCGACGGCCGGTTCCTCGCCATGCGGGTCGACATACTCGGCAATCTCGGCGCCTATCTCTCGCAGTTCGCCCCCTACATCCCCTGGCTCGGCGCGACGATGGCGACCGGCGTCTACGACATTGCGACCCTCTACGTCCGCTGCCGCGGAGTCTACACGCACACCGTGCCGGTCGACGCCTATCGCGGCGCCGGCCGGCCGGAGGCGGCCTATGCGCTCGAGCGGCTGGTCGACCAATGCGCGCGCGCGCTGAAGATCGCCCCGGAGGAGATCCGCGCGCGCAATTTCGTCAAGGCGTCGCAGATGCCCTACCGCACGCAGACCGGGCGCACCTACGACGTCGGCGATTTCGAAGGCGCGATGCGCGCCTGCCTCGCCAGGGCCGATTACTCGGGCTTCGGCGCGCGCGCCGACGCGGCCAGAAAGCGCGGGCGCATCCGCGGGATCGGGCTCGCCAGCTACGTCGAGTGCACAGCCTGGGGCGAAGGCGAGGAGGGCTCGGTCGAACTCGGCGCCGACGGTGATTTCACCGCGCGCATCGGCACCCAGTCCAACGGCCAGGGCCACGAGACCGCCTATGCGCAGGTCGTCTCGCAATATCTCGACGTGCCGCTCGAACGGATCAAGGTGATCCAGGGCGACACCGATCGCGTCGTCAGCGGCAATGGCACGGGCGGCTCGCGTTCGATCCCGGTCGGGGCCGTGATGGTGACTCGGGCCTCGCAGACCCTGGTCGCCTCGCTGAAGGAACTGGCGGCCGACAAGCTGGAAGCGGCGGTCGGCGATCTCGAGGTCGCCGACGGCCACATCCGCATCGCAGGCACCGACCGGGCGATCTCCTATCGGGATCTCGCCGCGCTTCCCGCCGCCAAGCCAGAGAAGCTGAAGGCGATCGAATCGTTCGTCCCGCCGGAGGCGACCTATCCGAACGGCACGCATCTGTGCGAAATCGAGATCGATCCGGAGACCGGCGCCGCGCACATCGTCGGCTACACGGTCGTCGACGATTTCGGCTTCACGCTCAACCCGCTGTTGCTGAAGGGCCAGGTCCATGGGGGGATCGCCCAGGGCGTCGGCCAGGCGCTGATGGAGCGCGCCGTGTTCGGCGCCGACGGTCAATTGCTGACCGCGAGCTTCATGGACTATTGCGTGCCGCGCGCCGACACGCTGCCCGATTTCTCGTTCGAGACCCGCAACATCCCCTCGACCACCAATCCGCTCGGCCTCAAGGGCGCGGGCGAAGCGGGTTCGATCGGCTCGACGCCGGCGGTCATGAACGCGGTCGTCGATGCGCTCTGGCGCGCCTATGGCGTCGGCGACCTCGACATGCCGGCGACGCCGTTCGCCGTCCATAACGCGATCGCCGCCGCCCGCGCGGCCTGAACGAGGGGCGAGGCGGCGGACGAGGCAGGGCGGCTTGAACTTCGATGCGCCGCGGGCGCCGGGCGCGATCAGATCGCCTGGGTGGTCGAGACCCTGACCCGGGATCCGCGCGCCTCCTACGCGACCATCACCATGCTCGAGCCGCCGACCGACACGCGCTACGTCCCCTGCGTCAGCCTGCTCGACTTCTGGCTGCGCGAGCGCCGGCTCGAACTCGTCGTCTACGCCCACAGCATCGATTTCGGCACGAAGGGGTTCGGCAATCTCGTCCAGCTCGCCGAACTTCAGCGGCAGGTCGCCGAACGCCTGCGGGCGCCGGTGGGATCGCTGGCGATGATCGTCAAATCGGCGACGATCTATCGAGCGGATGTCGACCTCATGGCGGACACTTCGGCCGCCCCGCGCCGGAAGCCGCCTGCCCGCACGCATTGACAAGGGACCGCGGAGCGCCGATAGCGGCTCGCGCGTCAGGGGGTCGGCGTCGCCGCGAGGCAACCGCATCATGTCGTTTCTCGGCAAGCTGTTCGGCCAGGGGCCGGCCCCGGTCGGACCGCCGCAACCGGCCGATTCGGTTCGCGCGGCGATTCTGGCGATCAACCGCCCTACCGCGCCGTTCCAGATCCGGCCCGGCCGGGCAGGCGAGGCGGAGTTGGTCGCGGAGTGGAAGATCGTCGACGCCGGCTGGTACGAGATATTCGCCAAGGCGGGACTCGAGAAGGCGTTCATGGTGCTGATGCGGCTCGACGAGGCCGCACACGAGGTGCGCGCCGTCGATCAGGAATGGTCGATCGAATGGCGCGCCGGCGTTCCGACCATGCGTCTCGCCGCCACGACGTTTCGCGGCCAGCAGGTTTCGATCGAATTCGGCGAGGCCTATGGCTTCACCGAGCGGCTCGGCGTCGGCGAAATCTACAATTACCGGTTCTCGACCAAGGAGCTGAAGGAGCCGCTGCAGAAGGCGGTCGCGGCGCAGGGATGGCGATGGCGCCCGGTCGCCTTCGCCGCGCTGTAGCGGCGTCGCCGGGGCGACAGGATGAACCGATGAGACTGAAGCAATCCAGGCCCCTGCTTCCCGCCGGGCGCGAGAAGCGCCCCGCCCAGGCGATACCGACCGAGGCGGCGCGGCGCGAGGCGCAGGCGGCGCGCCGGCCGCGCAAGGCGGTCGGCGGGCCGCCCGCGCCCAAACAACAAGAGCGCTGAGCTCATGCGTCGACCGTGGCGCGTCCGGGCCTCGCGCCGGTCGGCGGCGGCGAGTCGAGCGCCCGCGCCATCGCCCCGGCGTACCATTCGACAAATTGCATCACGCCGCCTTCGTGCAGCCGATTGTAGGGCCCGGGCTCGAACGCCGGCGACGAGACGCCGCGCTGGTTCTCCTCGACGATGCGGCGGTCCTGGTCGTTGGTCGCGGTCCAGACCTCGGTGAGCCGGTCGAGCTCGTAGTCGACGCCCTCGACCGCATCCTTGTGCACCAGCCATTTGGTGGTGACCTGCGTCTGCGTGGGGCCGAGCGGCAGCACCCGGAAGCTGACCGCATGGTCGCCGAGCACGTGATTCCAGGTCGAGGGATAGTGGAAGATCAGCAGCGAACCGATATCGGGTTCGGCGATCCCGTCGCTGAGCGGCCGGCGCACCGCCGCTTCGCCCGACATCGTATAGCTGACGGCCTCGCGCAGCAGGGGTATTCGTGAAGCGCGGAACTGCCCGTCGGGGGAAATCTCAAAGCGGCTCGGCAGGCCGAGCCCCTCGCAGCGCGCCCAGTGGCCGGCGATGAAGGGATCGCTCATCGCGCCCTCGACGCCGGTAACCGTCGGCGCCTCCGGGAAGGTTCGGCAGAGTTCGGGATGGTTGGGCGCGCAATGATAGCATTCGCGGTTGTTTTCCCAGACGAGCTTCCAGTTGCCGTTCTCGACGATCGTGCTCTGGAAGGCGATTTTCGCCTCGCTCAGCCGATGCGGCGCCAGATAGGGCGCGACGAGGCCGCGGAATCGCGCGAAATCGGGCGCCTCGCGCCCCACGCAGAGCCAGACATAGCCGCCGACGCTCTCGCAATGGACAGGCTTGAGGCCGAACGGCCTGGGGTCGAATTCACGGCCCATGTCGCGCGCGAACAGCAGCCGGCCGTCTAGGTCGTAGCTCCAGTTGTGATAGGGGCAGACGAGCCTGACCGCCGAGCCGCGTTCGGCCGCGCAGACGCGCGAGCCGCGGTGGCGGCACGAGTTGTGAAACGCGCGGATCGCGCCATCGCGCCCGCGCACGACGATCACCGGATAGTCGCCGATCTGCAGCGTGAAATAGTCGCCGGCCCGCGGGATCTCGCAATCATGGCCGGCGAACAGCCAGTCGCGGTAGAACAGGCGGTCGAGGTCGAGCTGGTGAAACGCCGGATCGGTGTAGAACCGTCGCGGCAGTGTGTGGCCGTGGCGCCTTTCGACCAGCGCGCCGAGCATTTCCGATTGAGCGTCCATGTCAAAATCCCGCGTGGGCGGCGCCGATCGCCGCGACCAGCCCCGCGCGCGACCCCTCCCCTTTCGCCGCCGGACGAAGCCGGCCCCGCCTGGCGGCGCGGTTTTCCCGCGCTCGTCGAAGCTCCGGGGACCGGCGCATTCCATGCGTCTCATTAGACCACGCGAAGCCCGGACTCGCCAGCGGCCCGGCCACCGAATTTGTCGGGGCCGGCAAACCGGGGTTCGATGGAGCGGAGGGTCGGGGTCGGTCTGGCCTTCGCCCCTTGCCCAAACCGCTCGGATCGGCCTATCTCGCAGGCACGAGCACAGGGAGGCTGTCGTGACGCCCTACCGGATCGCCGTCATCGGCATCGGCAAGATCACTCGAGATCAGCATCTGCCCGTCATCGCCAAGGACGCGCGGTTCGAACTGGCCGGCCTCGTCAGCCAGCGCGGCGTGGAACAGCCCGGCGTTCCAACCTTCCGCACGCCGGCCGCCCTCTATGCGGCGATTCCCGCCCTCGACGCCGTGGCGATCTGCACGCCGCCGAGCGTGCGCCACGCCATCGCGCTCGAGGCGCTCGACGCCGGCAAGCACGTGCTGCTGGAAAAGCCGCCGACGCCGACCATGGCCGAAATGCTCGACCTCGCCGCCCACGCCGCCGCGCGCGGCCGGACGATTTTCGCGACCTGGCATTCCCAGTACAACGCGGCGGTCGACGAAGCCAAGAAGCGCCTGGCGGGGCGCAGGATCCGCTCGCTCGCGATCGAATGGAAAGAGGACGTCCGCCGCTGGCATCCCGGACAGGAATGGATCTGGGACGCCGGCAATTTCGGCGTGTTCGATCCCGGCATCAACGCGCTGTCGATCCTCACCAAGATCATGCCGGCGCCCGTGTTCGTCCGGCGCGCGGAGCTCGTCTGTCCCGCCAATCGCCAGACGCCGATCGCCGCGTCGCTGGTTCTGTCGAGCCCGGCTTCGGA
>JBEKZS010000279.1:0-2594 GCA_049509635.1 Roseiarcus sp. | reverse complement strand
CGAAGTAAGGGCCGTGGCGCCGGACGCCAACCCGTACCTGTCGCTCTATGGAATCTTCAAGACCGGCATTGACGGCGATATATCCGGTGCGGAAAATCTACGCGCGGGCGGGCGCTACGCCTCGCTGATGCGCCTGCAGTCGGGTCTCCATGGCGTCGCCTGAGCGCAGCGCGCGCATCCTGCCCTGGCCGCGGACGCCGTTGCGCGCCGGCTCGGAGCGCGAGTTCCTGCCGGCCGCGCTCGAGATCATCGAGACGCCGGCCTCGCCGGTCGGGCGCGCGATGGCGTTCGGGATTCTCGCCTTCTTCTGCGCGGCGCTCGCCTGGTCGTGGTTCGGCCATGTCGACATCATCGCGACCGCGCAGGGACGGCTGCTGCCGACCGGCAAGATCAAGGTGGTGCAGCCGCTGGAAGCGGGCATCGTGCGAGAGATCCGCGTCGCCGACGGCGACGTCGTCCATGCCGGCGACCTCCTGATCGCGCTCGACGACACCGTGACCTTGGCCGAACGCGACCGGGTCGCCCATGACCTGATGACCGCCGAACTCGACGTCGCCCGGCTCATCGCGCTGAAGCAGGAATCGGATCCGCAGAGCGCGAGCGAGGCGTTCGTCGCGCCCGCGAACGCGCCCGCGCACGAGGCGGAGATGGCGCGGGCGTTCGTCTTCGCGCAAGCCGGCGAGCAGGCGGCCAAGCTCGCCGCGCTCGACCGGCAGATCGACCAGAAGCGCGCCGAATCCGAGGAGGTCCGCGCGGGGATCGCCAAGCTCGAGGCGACGCTGCCGCTGCTGCAGGAAAAGGATGCGATGCGCACCCGGCTGCTCGCCTCCGAATATGGCAACCGGTTCGCATGGCTCGACGCCGAGCAGGCGCTGCTCGAGGCCCAGAACGATCTTCTCGTCCAGGGTCGGCGCGCGGTCGAAACCGACGCGGCCCGCGCCGCGCTGGAGCGCCAGCGCGACCAGACGCGCGCCGAATACGCACACAAGCTGCTCAGCGACCTCGCCGAGGCCGAGCAGAAGGCGAGCCAGCAGACCCAGGATCTGGTCAAGGCGCAACGCAAGGCCGCCGAGACCGCGCTGCGCGCGCCGATCGACGGAATCGTCCAGCAGCTCGCGGTCCATACGCTCGGCGGCGTCGTGACGCCCGCCCAACAATTGCTCGTCGTCGTGCCGGAGGGCAAGGCGCTGATCCTCGAGGCGATGGTGCCCAACGCCGACGTCGGCTTCGTCCACCCGGGTCAGGAGGTCGAGATCAAGGTCGAGACCTTCAACTTCACCCGCTACGGCCTCATCCGCGGCCGGGTGATCGACATCAGCCGCGACGCGGTGACCGACGACAAGCGGCCGGCCGACGGCGGCGCCGGCGACCCGTCGGCCGCCAAATCGCCCAAGGGCGACGAACCGCCCAGCGGCTCGCCCTCCTATGTCGCCCGCATCGCGCTCGAAGGGACCAGCATGATGGTCGAGGGCCGTTCCGAGCCGCTACGGCCCGGCATGGCGGTCACCGCCGAGATCAAGACCGGCTCGCGCCGCATCCTCGAATATCTCCTCTCGCCGCTGCGCCAGTATGCCCAGGAGGCGATCCGGGAGCGGTGAGCGGCGGGGCGAGGCCCGCTTCCACCAAGCTTCGGGCGACTGCCAGGGTCATTGAGTTCGCAGCTGAGCGGCCGCCGACATTGTCGGGCGCGACGAGCCATCGGCGAAGGGGTCCGCGGCCGGCCGGAACCTCCGCCGCGGCTCGTGGCGAACGTTATGGTTTATGTCGTCGGTCTGATCGTCATCGTCGGGGTCGTTCTGTCGTTCCTCGGCGTGCATCCCTCAAGGCGCGGGAAGGCGCCGATCGCCATCGTCCTGTGGACTTCGACGGACGCGGCGCGGCCCCACCGTTCTCTGTGACCCAGGCTGAGTCTGATGGACTGACCAACGGATCTGCCGCGCGACACGTCAAGCCGGAGCTCGCGCCGCCAGGGCCGGGCGCGCGCCTCGAGGTCGAGCCGCCTCGGGCGGTCGCTACGCGCCAAGGGGCGCTTGCGATCGCCGGGAGGGGCGAAGCGTAGCGTAGCAGCGGCCTCTTGGCCTCGGGCGATTGCGCAGCAATCGCCCTGACTTGGCGGCGCGACGGCGGTGTGGCCCCGCGGCGCCGGGCGTCTGCGTTCCTCCTTTCGACAGCTCATCCCCTCGCCCCGCCTCTCGCGCCCGCACGACCCAAGTCGGAGCCGGCGCCCGCCGCGTCGCCCGACAAATCCTTTCGGCGTGGAAATATTTGAAAATTCATTTTTGGGCCCGATCGCGGGAAATCACAGGGTTGCAGGGAAATTGAAACCGCCCGGGGTTCATACCCTCGCGCTCTCGCGCCCGCACGACCGGCGCCCGCCGCGTCGCCCGACAAATCATTTCGGCGTCGAAATATTTGGAAATTCATTTTTGGCCCGATTGAGGAAAATCATAGGGTTGCCGGCAAATTGAAACCGCCCGGGGCGCTGCGGCGCGCCGCCGTCCGGCTCCCCAGCCCATGATGGCCCGCGCCTTGTCCTCGGCGGCCCTGCGGACGCGTAGGTCGCAGCTCCATCCGCGCGGCGCCCGCTCCATGAT
>JBEKZS010000278.1:0-2605 GCA_049509635.1 Roseiarcus sp. | reverse complement strand
CGCAAACGCTAAAATGAGAATTGCTGATCACTCGGCCGCGAACTTCCTTCGCCCTTCCGCGTGATGTAAACGCGCGCGCGATCGCGGTCGGCCGCCGTCGCGCGGTCAAGGGATTTGCACGACCTCAACGCGACGCGCCAAAATGCTCGCCAAGCGCAACGACTGCCGCCTGCGTGCCGCCTTCGCCATGGGGTATGCCCAACGCCCTGAGCGCCACTTCCGTGGCGCCGATCGTCCCGAGAACCATGGGCGCGTTGGCGTAACCCATATGCGCGATCCGGAAGGCCTTGCCGGCGAGATCGCCGATACCCGAGCCGAGGATGACGCCGCAACGATTGCGAGCGAAACCGCGCAACCGCTCCGGATCGAAGCCGGGGGTCAAAATCGTTGTGACCGACGGCGACCGCTCAGCCGGATTGCGGATGTTGAACTCGAGAGCCCCGCCCGTCGACCAGGCCTCGACGGCCGCCCGCGTGGCCGCCGCCAGCGCCAGATGGCGCGCCCAAGCGGCTTCCAGGCCCTCCGAAAACAAGAGGCCGAGCGAAGCGCGCAGGCCAAACAGCATGTGCTCGGGCGCCGTGCCGCAAAACATGCGATAACTCTCCGGCATGTCACGCGCCGTCCAGTCCCAATAGGAGGTGCGCAGATTGGCCTTTTTGTGCGCGGTTTTCGCCTTTGGCGAGGCGGCCACGAACGAGAGGCCCGGCGTCATCATGAGGCCCTTTTGCGAGCCCGTGAGCGCGACATCGACCCCCCATTCGTCCATCTCGAAACGCATGCAGCCGATTGAAGCGATCCCATCGACCATGAGAAGCGCGGGATGCTTGGACGCGTCGATCGCCGCGCGAATCGCCGGAACATCATTGACCACGCCCGAGGCCGTATCGATCTGGACGACCAGAACCGCCTTGATCTCATGGGTCGTATCCGCCTTCAGCCGCGCCTCGAGCGCGGCCGGATCGACCGCCCGGCGCCAGTCGCCGGGGAGGATCTCGATGGTGAGTTCGAGAAGGTTACCGTGGTCGCCCCACCCCCTGGCGAAGCGCCCGCTCTCCAGGACCAGCACCCGGTCGCCCCGCGACAAGGTGTTGCTCAACGCGGCGTCCCATGCGCCATGGCCATTGGAGATATAGATGTAAGTCGACCCCTCCGTGCGGAACGCTGCCTTCAGGTCAGCCAGGCATTGTCCAGCCGTCTCGAGTAGCTCAGGTGCGTAAATATCGACTGCCGGCCGGTGCATCGCTTGCAGCACGACCTCGGGCACATTGGTCGGGCCAGGAATGGAGAGGAACTCGCGACCACGAGCCAGTGACGCCGGACCCGCGTAGTGAGCGGCCGGAGTTGGGCCCCCGGCCGCGGAGGCATGATCCTTGAACATGAGAGCGGACTCTTTCGATCGATTGAACTTGGGCGACGCAACAGCGTGGCCAAGCCATCCTGAGTAATTTATTGAGCAGTCCTTGCCTATCCGTCAAGATTTACATAAATAAAATGTTTGCCTCATGCCGCGACAACCTCCGACTAAACCTCGAGCCGCTGGGGCGGCGCGAGCCTCCGATGCGGCTCAGCGCGACAGCGTCCGGGCAAATAACGCGAGCATCCAGCCGATCGCCTGGAGAAACAGCGCCGGATCGTAACGCGGCCCCTCGTCCCGGAGGAACGCGTGGGCGGCATTGACTTCGTGCCATTCATACCGGGCTTCGACCTCCTCCAGACGCGCGCGGATTGCCTGACGTCCGGCGAAGGGGACATGGGGGTCCTGGCGGCCCCAGACGAACAGGGTCTCGGCCCGCAGTTCGTCCATGCGCGCGAGACTATCGTCCGCTTTCCCGGCCCCGAGCGTCCTCGAATGGATATCGGTCGCATAGAAACACGCCGCCGCCGAGACAGACGGATCGAGCGCGGCGCGGTAAGCCAAGTGACCACCCAGGCACACGCCCATCGTGGCGAGCCGCCCGTTGCAGGCGGCGTTGCGAGCCAGAGCGGCAAGACCGAGCTTGGCGTCCGCGTCGAAACCGGCAATGGTCTTAGTCGTCTTGAGCGCATTGCCGCGATCAGTGCCGGCCTGGTCGTAGCGCAGCACCGTGCCGGGCGGCTCATACTCGTGATACACTTCCGGCATGGCGACGAGGTAGCCCTGGCCAGCCACCATGGCGGCCAACCTCCGGATCGGGTCCGTCACCTGGTAAATTTCTGAGAAGAACAGCACGCCGGGGAAGCGCCCCGGGCCTGCTGGCCGCACGATGTGCAGCCGCATCACCCCGCCGTCCCTGGTGGGAAGATCTTCAATCTCATCACTTCGAATGATCACCGGCAGACCTCGTCGGGTTGGATTTCGGAACGGATTGGCGTTTACCACTTGCCGGCGCGGCTGGGAGGACCGTTGAGGGCGATCCGGACATGTTCGCGCTGACCTTGCGGCTTGGTGTCGATCGCGAGAGCGAGAGCCCGGCGGCAAGCGGCCTGCGGCGAGGTGGACGGCGCGAAGCCAGATATGCGAGCGAGGTCACTCACCTTGCCGGCGAGCGCCGTTTGCGTCGGCGGCGCAATGCGGCGGATCTCCTTCAGCTCGCACGACCTCCGCCAATCACGTCGCATCGTCCAG
>JBEKZS010000277.1:0-2683 GCA_049509635.1 Roseiarcus sp. | reverse complement strand
AGCTTCGTCAGCATTCTGACCGAAGCGCTTCCAGCGGGCCTCTTGCCGCAGATCAGCCGCGACCTCGACGTGTCAGAGGCCGCGGCCGGGCAACTCGTCACGACATACGCGATTGCGTCGCTCATCGTGGCGATCCCGGTCACCGCGATGACGCAGGGCTTTCGCAGAAAACCGCTTTTGCTGGCCGCGATCGCGGGGTTCGCAGTCGGCAACGTCGTCACATCCATTTCGAACGACTACGCGCTTACGTTGGCGGCGCGCTTCTGCGCCGGCGCCGGCGCCGGCCTGCTGTGGGCCTTGTTGCCTGGTTACGCATCCAGAATGGCGCCCGCAAATCTACGCGGGCGGGCGATCGCGATTGCGATGGTGGGCGTGTCGGTGGCGATGTCGATTGGCGTTCCCGCCGGAACCTTTGTGAGCCAAGCGATCGGATGGCGCGGCGTCTTCGGGATCCTTAGCGCATTTGCGCTCGCGCTCATCGCATGGATAGCGTTCGGAGCGCCTGACTTTCCAGGGTTGCCGGTGGGGAAGCGCATGTCGGTTGCGCGGGTCTTCGCGATTCCCGGAGTGCGCGCAGTTATGATGATCACACTCACCTTCGTCCTCGCCCACAACATCCTCTACACCTACATCGCCCCATTCGTGGTCCCAGCGGGCTTGGGCGATAGAGTGGACCTTGTCCTTCTCGTTTTCGGCCTTGCGGCGCTTGTGGGCATATGGATCACGGGAGTTCTGGTCGATCGCTGGCTGCGCGCGCTTATCCTGGCGAGCGGCCTGGTCTTTGCCGGCGCCGCGCTGGCGCTTGGGCTGGCGGGAAGCGACCCCGCGGTTGTCCTGGTCAGCATCGCGGCCTGGGGGATCGCCTTCGGCGGCTGCGCGACGCTGTTCCAGACGGCGCTCGCGATTGCGGCCGGGGACGGCGCCGATGTCGCCCAGTCGCTGCTGGTCGTAACCTGGAACTGCGCCATTTCGGGCGGCGGAGTCATCGGCGGAATTCTGCTCAACCGGGCCGGCGTCGCATCATTTCCCTGGACCCTGCTGCCGTTACTTATCATCTCGCTTGTCGTCGCCGCGAGGACAACCAGTTTTCGACCTGAGCACTCCGTGGCATCGGGGCGGCGACCGGGCTGAACCGAGTTGCGAGCCTCGGGGAAGCGCGGCCGGGAAGGACTCCGAAAAGCCCTGTTCGGCGCAATATGCGCCCTGTTACTCGAAAAAAGTCCCCCTGTTACAAGACAAATATCCCCCTGTTAATTCGGCTCTCGCGGCCGCGCGCAGCCTCGTTTTCGCGGGCCACAACCTGGCCCTTGGCCCATCGCAGAGGTCATTATACCAAAGGGTCTGGTGGCTGACTCATGGGGGATTCCCGAATCGCGGCGGGGGTGATTCAAGGTGGCGCGGAGGATTTGCGCCATGCCGTCAGCAGTAATACCAAGAGTCATGGGCTGTGACCGACATGCGCCCACATTCGCATGCCGATTGATGTGATTCTTTCTGGGTCGGCTTCGAGGTTGCGCCAGGCGTCGCAGGCGGCGTCGATGATCTCGTCGTAGGTGTCGAAGACGAGGTTCGACAGCCAATTGCTGCGCAAGAACTGCCAGACATTCTCGACCGGGTTCAGTTCGGGCGCGCGGGAAGGCAAGAAGATCGGGGTGATGTTGGCTGGGACCTCGAGCTTGGCGGTGGTGTGCCATCCGGCGCGGTCGAGCAGCAGCACGGCGTGGGCGCCCGTGGCGACGTTGCGCGAGATTTCGTCGAGATGGAGTTGCATCATGTCGGTGTCGGCGTAGGGCAGCGCCAGCGCCGCGCCGACCCCGCGCGCCGGGCAGATGGCGCCGAACAGATAGGCGTTGTCGTAACGCTGGTCGGCGGGCTGGCGAGGCCGCGTTCCGCGCCTGGCCCATTGCCGCACGAGGCCGTTCTTCTGGCCGATGCGGGCTTCGTCCTGAAACCAGATTTCGACCGGCGTGGTTGCCGGCAGCCCGTCGAGATGGGCGCTCAAGGCGCGCGGGAAGTTTTTTTGAAAGCCTCGACGATCCGTTCGTCTTGCGCGGGGTGGCGCGGTCGCGCGCTGATGTGGGAAAAGCCGAGCTTCTTGAGCAGCTTTCCGATATAGCGCTGGTGATAGTCGACGCCGAATTTCTCGACGATGACGCGCTTGAGGTCGATCCGCCGCCAGCGCACGACGCCGTCGACCTTGCGGTTGGGCCCCGTCTCGACGATCGCGGCGAACTCAGCCAGTTGCTCCGGCGACAGACGCGGCTTCGGGCCCTCCGTCCAATGGTCGAAGAGGCCCTCAGGCCCCGCTGCGTTGAAGCGGTGGACCCAGTCGCGCAAGGTCTGGCGGTCCATGCCGCCGATCCTGGCCGCCGCGCCGCGATCCATCCCGTCGCGAACCGCCGCCAATGACAACAGCCGCCGGCTCTGGTTCGCGTCCTTCGACCGCTTCGCCAGGCTTCGCAGCGCCTCGGCCGAATAATCTTCTCGCATTCTCACCGCTGCTGGCATGGCGCGAATCCTCCGCGCCCTCCATTGAATCAGCAAAACGGCCCGGGCGGAATCCCCCGTGAGTCAACGAGCGGGGCCTTTGGTATCACGTGTTGGAATCAGGCGGCTCAGCCCGGCCATGCCAATCGTTATGTCGCCCGGGTGCGCCTCTAGGAAGACGGTCAGCGAGCGGGAG
>JBEKZS010000276.1:0-2692 GCA_049509635.1 Roseiarcus sp. | reverse complement strand
CTCGTCGTCGACGACGACGAGGTCGTGCGCGACAGGCGCCCGGCGGACGCTTCGAACGAGCAATTCCTGTTCTACGATCTGGAGGGCGAGCTGTTCTTCGGCGCCGCTCCGGAACTCGACCGAATCTTCCGGAAGATCGAACAGCGCGTTTGTTCCGGGGGTGTGCGCGACGTGCTCTTGCGACTGAAGCGCGTGCGCAATCCCGATGTCGTCAGCCTCGAACGCCTGGAGCATTTCCTGAGGGACGCCGAGCAGCAGGACATCGTGGTCTGGCTCGCCGGAGTGCAGCCCGATCTGCTGGCGGCGTTCCGGCGGCTGAATTTCGGCGCCTGGTTGCCGAGCGATCGCGTGTTCCCGCAAGGCGTGGACGAGGATTCCGCCACCCTGGCCGCCATCCGCAGGATCCGCGCCGGTCGGCCGGCGCAGACGACCGGATCGCCTGACGAACTCTACTATCTCGTCTAGCATCCGCGCGCCGACGGCTCGCCGACCGCAGCCGCCGACGGCGTTCCGGAATGCCGGCCGAAATCATCGGAACGCTCCAACCTCGGCCGCAGTCCGAGACCCATCCGCCTGGGAACGCCTCCGCTTGTTTTCCGGGGGGCGAAGGTCCGCCGTCGCGAGGGTCAGATCATTCCGCCGCGGCTCGCACGCTCGGCTCAGCCGTGGTCGGCCCCGCCGTCATCGCCTGGAAAACGCCGTCCCGCCGCACCAGCGCATGGAACAGAGCCGCGGCGATGTGCAGCAGGACGATCGCGAAAAACACGAAAGCCAGCGCCCGATGCAGGTCCCACAGCAGCGTATGCAGGCTGTCGCTCTGCGGCAGGATCGCCGGCAGGAACACGCCCGGAAACAGCTCCACCGGATAGGCGGCCGCCGACAGCATCCCCCAGCCGAGCAGCGGCATGGCGATCATCAGCGCATAGAGCGCGTAATGCGAGAGTTCAGCCGCGAGCTTCATGGGCGCCGGCAGATCGGCCGGCAGGGGCGGCGAGCCGTCGCGCAACCGCAGGCCGATGCGCAGCGCCGCCAGGATCAGGATGGCGACGCCCAGCCGCTTATGGATGGAAACCAGCGCCAGGTGGCTGGGCGTCACCGTCGACACCATGCCGACGCCGATGAACAGCATGGCCAGGATGCATGCCGCCATCACCCAGTGCAGCACACGCTGGGCGACGGTGAAATGGCGGCCGACGCCGGTCATTGCGGCGCCCCCGCGCCGGCGCCGGGATAGGCGCTCGCCTCCGCCGTGCGCAGGTCATAGGACACCGCATAGGCCGCGGAGCGAGCGGATGGGAACGGATCGTCCGAAGTCTGGATGCCGACGGGCAGCACGGTCGGATCGTAGTTGATCTCGCGGCATGGCCCGTCGGGCTCGGCGATGATCCTGCTGGCGACCAGCGTCCCGACATCGACAGTGCGTCGCCCGTCCGGCCAGGCCTTGCTCGGGTCGGCCGTGGGATCGCCGGGGTCGGCGACCGTGACGATCATCGTCCAACGCTGCGGACCGCCGGCCAGCCGCTGGGTGATTTCCTGCTCCAGAAAGTCCCTTGGCCGCTTGGCGAGATCGTCTCCCGAGACGATCACCGCGGGAGCGGCGGGCGCAAGCGACCAGCGCACGACGTGATCCGCGCCCGATCCGTCGACGAACACGAAGCTGTCGAGGCTGTTGTAGCGATCCTCCGCGTAACTCTCGGTGAAGGGCGCGCTCTTGGCCCAGGCGCCGAAGGCGCCAATCTCGGGATGGGCGGCCGCGAAGTTCTTCATCGCGTCAGGGTCGTCCTTCTTCCCGGAGGCGACGAGCAGCTCATAGAAGGCCTGCGGGGTCGACACCGCAAAGAACGGCGGGTCGATCATCGCCATGCGCCACTCCTGCCCATCCGGCGTCGTAATCTGCACGCCGATGCCCCGCACGCGCGCCGTCCCGTCCGCCGCCGCGGGATCGGGCACGCCCAGGTTGAACCGACCGATCACGGGGTAGCTGCCGGTTTGAAACACCCGCGCCCTGGAAAGGGTCGATCCCGCGCCGTTCGCCTCGAACGTCCCGGTGAAACAAATTCCCTTGGCGTGGTTGCGCCGGTGACCGGCCACCGGCCCGCCAGGCGGCGCCAATGCCGCCACCAGCCGCGAGGGGGTCAGACGGCCCGGCGAGAGCCAGCCCGCGGCATAGGCGAAGGCGGCGCCGGCACAACCGACCACGGCGGCAATGACGATGAGGGATCCGATCGTCGACAGCGGAGATGGACGCGGCATGGTTGATCCCTCCGTCTGTGAAGCAAGGCAACGAGCAACTGGCCCGGATCATCCAGCCCATGCTGGCGGACGTGGCTCAAACATCTGAATTGGCGCATGATCTGGTTTTCGCAGTCCGCGCCGTTTCAGGAACGCCCCACCCGCCGGGAGCGATGCTACGCCGCCGCCGCCGGGTCTGTCACCTGTTTCGGGCAAGTACCGGCCTTCATGCGCTTGCGTGGCGAGGCGGTCCCCGGAGCAGGCATGGCCCCCGTCGCGGCAAAATGTCCGACCCGCGCCGCCGCCGCCTCGTGTGGCCTGACGCGGCGGTCCAGGGACGACGATGCGAACCAGGCGGGGCCATGACGCGGGATGCGGCGCGGCGGAGCGCGGGCGTCGATGAAGCGCGCTGTCGTCGGAACGCGGGGGGAGGGAGTAAAGTGCAGCGTGACCGTAACCC
>JBEKZS010000275.1:0-3524 GCA_049509635.1 Roseiarcus sp. | reverse complement strand
AGCTTACGAGGCCGACCTCGATCGACGGCTGGACCGCCTAATGGCCCTCAAACCGACCCACCCGGCCGGGCGAAAACTGCAAAAAATGTTCAGGAAAATCCGCTCCCATCTATTCGTCTTCGTCACAAATCGGGAGCTGACAGCCACCAACAACGGCTCCGAACGGGCCTTGCGCCCGGCCGCAATCTACCGAAAAATCACCAACGGCTTTCGTAGCGTCTGGGCCGCCAAGCTCTACGCCGACGTGCGATCCGTCATCGAAACCGGCCGCCGGCGTTGCATCCGCGCCATCGACGCCATCCGCATGACGCTCCAAGGCGCCTCGCTCGCCCAACCCGCGTAAATTTTAAGACACGGGGGGTGAGCAATTACGAACTGTCTGATGTTTGCAGTGTCATACGGCGTACCGGTCAGAATACTCTCGACGACGACCCCCGCGCCGTATGGGATGTTGTTGAAGATATCCGCCGGCGTTCCCGTGAGATCGGCGACGAATCCGGCCAGTGCTCCGCCGAGGGAATGGCCGGTCAGGACTGAGACGGCGCCGTATTTTGCCACGACAGTCTGATAGAAACTCAGGGCCATCTGCGCCTGGGGCGCGGCGGAATTGCCGGCGCTGACCGTCCAGCCGTCGAGCAAGTCCTGACCATTCGGACCGTAGTCGCCGTCGAACCGCGTGCCGCGGTAGGAAATGATGGTCTGGCCGTTCCAGGTATAGGCGATTGCATAGAAGGAGGCCGCTTGGAAGGAGGCCGCTTGCGCCGGGTCCGTGTCGTCGTCGGACAGAATCGTTGCGCCGCCGATCAACGTGCCCGGCGCGTCGGACGAGCGCCAATATCGCGAGCATGAGATCAGATTGAGTCACCACTGTTCGTCTCCTGCGCGCTAAAGGATTATCGCTTGAAGTCCCACGGGAAGAGTTTCCTGTAGACGGGATTTCGACCGGCCTCGGACTCGTAGCGATGGGGATCCATCGACATCGTCTTCACCCACGGCAGGCGTTGGACGATCGTCTCCGTCACCGGCTCCCGGGTGATCTCGATCGTCGCCTTGCGCAGAAGCACGTTGCCGCCGAGGGTCGCGCCGAGATCGTTGGGATCGACCTCGATCACGCTCCTGGGATCGTTCACGTCGCCGAAGGTGACGAGAACGGAGAATACGCCCCGCCACCGGCGCCCGCTCGGAAGGTCGCGCGAGCCTTGCGCAGCAGCCAGTCTCCCCACCATGTCGCAGTCGCTGCCCGACCAACCCTGACCGTACAGTTTCGAGAGCAGGTCGAGCGGAGGGCCATAACGGGTGCTGGGATCGAGATCCATCGCCAGCAGCGCGACGAGCGGCCGCCGCCCGGGGCCGAGATCGACATAGACCGCCTCGCCCGTGATCCAGAAGGACCCGCCGCCCATGCCCCAGAAGGCGTTCACGAGCTTGGATTCATGGCAGCCGATTTCGCTGACGCTCGACCCGCTCGCGACCCCGCCGTCCTGCTTGTCGACCTCGAGCGTCAGCTTGTAGTGGAAGCTCTCGCTCTTGCCGCAGCCGGTGAGGCCGAGGGCGAGAATGACCGCGATCGCGACCTTCCGGGCGCCGGGGCGCGCCGTCACGAGCCGCGCGCCGCGACCGTCGCCCGACCCGCCATCGCATCGCGCGAGGCAGCGCCCCGGGCGGCGCCGGCCGAGTCGCTCGGATTCGCCGGCCCGCGTTCGATTCCCTGCCTTCCCACCATGGCCGACCTCGACGAAGCCCGCATCTCCGCCGCGCGCGTCGCGTCCGCAATCTCCGCCGACCCTCCTCCCCGCCCCGTCCACCTCGCCGATACGCCACGCTCAAAACCAACTCCATTTCCCAAACCTGATTGGACCATCGGGGGCGCCGTCGCGTGTCGGCCGATTCGCCTCTGGCAAACCGAGTCGCCCTGCCCGAACGAACAGGCGCTTCGGTCGCCAGGGCCATCACCTCGACCCCCGGCTATGAACGGCGTGAGATCGAGGAGAGAACGAGGTCGGCGGCGCCGTGCGGAACGAGGCGGTGAAAGCTCGGAGGACAACTTCGGTTCAATCTCCGCCAATTTTGATGACCGGCATCGCAACGCCCGCGATTTCGTCCGCATCGACGCCTCCCTCACATCGAAGCGGGGCTCCGGCGGAGACGAAGCAAACCCGCCGACCGACCGGCGGAGCGCGCGCCTTCAACGATTTGCGCCTCGCGGCCTGAATATCAGGATCAACCCGGCCCCCAGCATCAGGGCCCCGACCCAAAACAGCATCGGCTCGTAGGGCGTGAGACCGCCGAGGCTCGCCACGGTGCCGACCACGCTGCACGGGCCGCTCGTCTGGTACAGACATTCGATTGGAGGCGCAATGCGGCTGCCGAGCGCCGAGGCGTAGAAATGACGCCACCAAACGAGGGCGACGCCCAGCACGACGAGGCCGAGGACGGTCAGAGCAACGCCATCTCGTCGAACCACCATCGACGCCTCCGGGCTTCGAGCGCGCGAACTCGTGCGGAAGCGTTCTACGCCTCATTCCCGGGCGCATCAAACGTCCCGCCCGGTCGTCCCAACTCGCACGGCCGGGCGGGCTTCGCGCGCGGACCCGCCGGCATGGCGCTCGCGAAGGACGTCATCGTCGGGCGGCTGCTCGCATATCGACCGGCCTCGAGGCTCCCAGCCGCCCTCTTCACGGGCCTCCAGGCGCGGTTCCGTTCAGCCCTTTCGAGGGCGAAAGCACGGCTTCGATTCCCGCCGGGCGCGCGAGCCTCCGCAAGACGCCGGCGTTCTCCGCCGACCGGACTCCGCGCCGCCGGCGCCGTCAGCCCTTCGCCTCCATCAGCCGGGCCGCATAGCGCGCCATCTGGTCGACCTCGATGTTGACGAGGTCGCCCTGCCGCCGCTCGCCCCAGGTGGTGACGGCGAGCGTGTGGGGGATCAGCAGGACCTCGAATTCATCGCCCGCGACCGCGTTGACGGTCAGCGAGGTCCCGTCGAGCGCGACCGAGCCCTTGACCGCGATGAATCTGGCGAGCGCCGCGGGCGCCCGGAACCGGAAATGCGCCATGCCGTCGAAGTCGCGGCGCCAGACGATCTCGGCCGCGCCGTCGGCATGGCCGCTGACCATGTGGCCGCCGAGTTCGTCGCCGAGCCGCAGCGACCGCTCCAGGTTGAGTTTTGTGCCGCGCCGCCACGTCGCCGCCGTGGTCGCCCGCAGCGTCTCCGCCGCAGTATCGGCGGCGAAGAACGCGCGATTGCCGGCCGGTCCACGGTCCACCACGGTGAGACAAATCCCCGAACAGGCGATCGAGGCTCCGATGGCGATGGAATCCGGGTTATAGTCAGTGGCAACGGTCATTCGGCGCAAATCATCAGCCTTTTCATGAACTTCAATAACTTCTCCTAAGTCATTGATAATACCGGTAAACATGAAAAGTCACCCACGCTCGTAAAAATCTTGCCGCTCACGGCCGACAGGCTCGCTTCTTACATGCTTGAGCCGTCCTGTCAGCGCCGCCATCGCGCCAGCGTCGAGCGC
>JBEKZS010000274.1:0-2725 GCA_049509635.1 Roseiarcus sp. | reverse complement strand
TTTTGTGTCGGGCAGCTTTGGATTGTCGTCGCTTCGGCTTGCAGCCATGCGAGGCGAGCATGGTGGTTTTGACGAGCGATCGGAAGCAAATCGGGGTTCACTCGCGCGGGGAGCGCACGCCAATGTTGTGGGATGCAGGCCGCGACGCCGTGAGGGCGCAAATCGCTTCGACGGCCTCCAATTGGCGGCGCGATGGGATAGACGCGAAGCGAGATTGTTAGTGGGATCGTCATGGTCGCGCTCATGAAGTGTCGCACCAAAACGGCGGCCTCTTGGACCGAGGCCGTTGGCCGCCGCGGGGAAGGTCGGCGATGACCCTCATAACTCCTCCGCATTCCGGACAGGGCGGAGGATCAAGGTCGACGGTTTCGCTCGGCGCGGATGTTGGCGATTCTATCTTTCCGCGCGTCGTCGGTTCGCCCTCGTCGGTCAGGAGCGAGCGACAGAGGGCGAGCTTTTGCGTTCGATGGCCATTGGCGAGGAATCCGAAGTGGCGAATGCGATGAAAGCCGTCGGGTAAGGCATGGAGCAGGAAGCGCCGGATGAACTCGTCGGGCTTCAAACACATGGTCTTGACGGCGCCGCCGTCGCGATAGTCCTTCCAGGCGAAGGCGACGTGATCGTCGTCGCAGGCCTGGATGCGGCTGTTGGCGATGGCGACGCGATGGGTGTAGCGCCCGAGATAGGCGAGAACTTGCGCAGGTCCGCCAAACGGCTTCTTGGAGTAAACGATCCAATCGACGCGATGCGCGGCGGCTAGATAGGCGGCGAATGCTGACGGATCCGTCAAATGCGCGAGATCGCCGAAGAAGCCAAGGCCCTTCGCGTCGAAGGCCTTTTGCAAGCGTTCGAGGAACAGGCGACGGAACAGGCGGGAGAGCGGCTTGACGGCGAGAAGGAAGTTCGGCCGCCCGGCGACCCAGCGCTTCCCATCGGGCGAGAGACCGCCGCCTGGTACGACGCAATGCACGTGTGGATGATGCGTCAGCGTCTGCCCCCATGTGTGCAGAACAGCGACGACGCCGATCTGTGCGCCGAGCCTACGCGGGTTGGCGGCGAGCGTCGTCATCGCTTCGGCCGACGCTGCGAACAGGATCGCGTAGACGACGGCCTTGTTCTGGAACGCGATGGCGGCGATCGGCGCGGGCAATGTGAACACGACGTGGAAATAGGGAACCGCCAGAAGTTCGGCCTGACGTGCGGCAAGCCATTGCGCCCGCGCCACCCCCTGACACTTCGGGCAATGGCGGTTACGGCAGGAATTGTAGGCGACGCGCGCCATGCCGCAGTCGTCGCACGCCTCGACGTGACCACCGAGCGCGGCTGTGCGACACGCAACGATCGCGCTCATCACGCGCCGTTCGATGCGGCCCAAATGTCCGGCGTGGGCCAAACGATAGGCGTCGCCATGCCGACGCAGAACGTCAGCGACCTCGAGGCGAACGCCAGGCCCGCTCCGTGCCACGGGCGCTTAACTGGGCGGAGTGACTTCCAGGGTCAGACGATCGAACGGGCTTTGGGTCGCGCGGATCGTATGGGTCGCGACCTGCGTGTAGCGCGCCGTCGACGACAGATTGTTGTGGCCGAGCAGAACCTGGATGATCCGGATGTCGGTTCCGTTCTCCAGCAGATGCGTCGCGAAGCTGTGGCGCAACGTATGCAAGGTAACGCGCTTCGTCAGCCCCGCCGCCTTAACCGCCGACCGGCAGGCTGCGTGCAGCACGGTTGGATCAATCGAATGCGCGTCATCGCGGCCCGGGAACAGAAACGTCTTTGGCCTGGCGAGTCGCCAGTACGTGCGCAGGATGCCGAGAAGCTGCGGCGACAGCATCACGTTGCGGTCCTTCGCGCCCTTGCCGTGACGCACCAGAATGACGCCACGGCCACTGTCGACATCCTCGACTCGAAGCCCCGCGACTTCCGAGGCTCGCAGTCCCGCCGCATAGGCTGTCGTCAGCGCGGCGCGGCTCTTCAGACTCGAAACGGCTTCGAGAAATCGCACGACCTCATCGGCGCTGAGCACGATCGGCAGCTTGCGCGGCTCCCGCGCGTAAGGGATGCGCTCGGGGACGGCTGCCCCGCCGAGCGTGACGCCGTAGAAGAAACGCAAGGCGCAGACGATCTGGTTCAGCCCAGGCCACGAAATGCCCGTCGATACGAGATGGACCTGGAAGGCGTGGACGTCGTCCAGCGTCAGTTTATCCGGCGAGCGACCGAAATACCGGCTGAACTTCGAAACCGCGCTGATATAGGATCGCTGTGTCGCCGGCGACATGTTCCGGATCGTCATGTCCTCGATCATGCGGCGGCGAAGAGGGCTCAACTCGGCCATCGCTGGCTCCTGTCTGAGGGATGGGCTTCAACATCCACATCCTCTCAGGCAGGAGACCCTCACAAAATCTCGATGTGCGCGCCGCGGTAGCGGCTTCGTTCAATCCCCACGATTCAAACTGAGCGTCCGGCGCTCCAGGTCTATTACCGCGCTTTGTATTTTGTATGATGGAGAAAACGCCGAGCAACTGTTCACTCCAGCCGCACCCTCACCGCGTCCGACGCGCCCTTGGCGTCGGTCACGGACACGCGGGCGAAGCCAGCGCCATCCGGCTTCCAGGCCGATTGGCGCATGATTTCGGCTTCACCGACTGGCTCGCCATTGACGAACCAAGTAAACGGCGGCGCGCCGCCGAGCGCTTTCAGAGCCAGCGGATGATCGCGCGCGCCCTGT
>JBEKZS010000273.1:0-2739 GCA_049509635.1 Roseiarcus sp. | reverse complement strand
GCGGCACCGCCTATATGGCCGGGCTGATCGGCAAATACTGGATCGAGCGCTTCGCGCGCCTGCCGGTCGAGATCGACGTCGCCTCGGAATATCGCTACCGCGAGGCGCCGGTCGATCCCTCCGGGGTGACCCTGGTCGTCTCGCAGTCGGGCGAGACCGCCGACACGCTCGCCTCGCTGCGCTACGCCAAGGACAACGGCAGCGCGATCGTCGGGATCGTCAATGTCGCGGAATCCAGCATCGCCCGGCTCAGCGACAGCCTGGCGCCGACGCTCGCCGGCCCCGAGATCGGCGTCGCCTCGACCAAGGCCTTCACCTGCCAGCTCGCCGTGCTCGCCGCGCTCGCGGTCAATCTGGCGCGCGCCCGCGGCACGCTCGACGAGGACGAGGAGGCGGCGCTGATCGGCGAGCTGATCGCCGCGCCGGGGCTGATCGCCGAAGTCCTGAAGCTCGAGCCGGCGATCGAGACGATCGCCCATTCGCTCGCCCGCGCGCACGACGTCCTCTATCTCGGGCGGGGCACGTCCTATCCGCTCGCGCTCGAAGGCGCGCTGAAGCTCAAGGAGCTCTCCTACATCCACGCCGAGGGCTATGCGGCGGGCGAGCTCAAGCACGGGCCGATCGCGCTGATCGACGAGGCGATGCCGGTGATCGTGATCGCGCCGCGCGACGCGGCGTTCGAGAAGACGGTCTCCAACATGCAGGAGGTCGCCGCGCGCGGCGGCCGGATCATCCTGATCGGCGACGCCTCCGCGGCGGACGAGGCGGGCGTGGCGCTCGCCCATTTCCTGCCGATGCCGCAGATGGGCCGCCATTTCGCGCCGATCGTCTACGCCGCGATCGTGCAGATGCTCGCCTACCACACCGCCGTGCTGATGGGGAAGGACGCCGACCAGCCGCGCAACCTCGCCAAATCGGTGACGGTGGAATAGCGCCCGGCGCCGCCCGGTCGGCCGCGCGATCCTCGCCGGCAGGGGCCGGCTTTCGCGACAGTCGGCGACCCCCGGTGCGATGTGGGGGTCGGCCAAGAACAAAGTTGAACGCCGGTTGCGCTGGCCGCGCGGTGCGGATCACATGAGGCGCGCGATCAGCATGCAGACCAGGAGTCCGCCGAGCGCGCCGACGGCGAACAGCAGGCGGATGGTCATCGCCCATTGGCGGGCGTTCTCGGCGGCGTCGGACGAGCGTTTCATCGGCCGCACCCTACACGGATCGCCCGCCCGGGATCAAATCGGCCGCCGGCCGCATCGGGCCGGCGCGATGGCGCGCCGCGCCGGGGCGGGCCCAACCGGAACCGAACCCTCGGAACGGCCGCCGGCCGGCTATTTGCACGGTGGCGCGGATCGCCGCGGTCCGTGCTCCATTCCGGCTCGTCGTCCTCGTCGCGCCGGACCTTCGCGACGATCAGGCGCCGGCTTGACTCCGCGCGGAGCGGCGTCCATTTCGCGTGGATATGAGATCGCCATGACCCCAGCGCCGCCGTCCATCCCGATCGCGAGCGAGCCGAGCGTCGCGCCCGGCCGCGGCTTCGGATACCGCCTGCGCGCCTGGTTCTTCACCGGCCTGGTGATTTTCGGGCCGGTGGCGGTCACCGTCTACATCGCCTGGTGGCTCATCGACACCGTCGACAATTGGGTCAAGCCGCTGGTGCCGGCGCGCTACTGGCCCGATTCCTACCTGCCGTTCCACGTCCCCGGCTTCGGCGTCGTCATAGCGGTCGTCGGGCTGACGCTGCTCGGCTTCCTCGCCGCCAACATAGCCGGGCGCACGCTCGTCAGCGTCGGCGAGGCGCTGCTCGATCGCACCCCGGTCGTGCGCGGCATCTACAAGAGCGTCAAGCAGATTTTCGAGACCGTATTCAGCCGCAACGGCACGCAGTTCCGCAGGGTGGGGCTGGTCGAATTTCCGGTCAAGGGTTCGTGGTCGATCGTGTTCATCACCGCCGATCCCGCCGCCGCCGTCGCCGGCGTGCTGCCGCCCGGCGAGATGACTTCGGTGTTCCTGCCGTGCACGCCCAACCCGACGACCGGTTTCTACTTCTTCATCCCGACCCGCGACGTGATCGAACTGCCGATGACGCCGGAGGACGCGGTCAAGCTGATCATCTCGGCGGGCGTCGTCCAACCCGAGGGTCAGGCGGCGCTCGCCGCGATGGCGCAGGCGGCGCGGCTGGAGAAGCGCGCCGCGGAATGACCGTCCAGGACGGCGGGCGTCGCGCCCGCCGTTTGTTCCGGTGGCGCCGGGGGGCGCGGGAAGCGGGCGACTGGGACGGTCGCGGGTCCGAGGGGGTCATCATGTCGGTTCACGCGCTTGCGCCGGAAATCACGACCGCGCCGCTGCTCGTCGGCGCGGATTTCGCCGACGCCTATCGCATCGAAGTCGAGGGTCCGCCGTTCGATGCGGCCGAGGCGGCGCGGCGCGTGTTTTCGCACAGGCCGGGCTGGGTCGGCGCGCTGCTGGCGCTGCGCGACCGCCTCGTCGGCCTCTTCGGCTTGAGGCGCACCGACGAGGCGCGCCCGGACGCGGGGCCCCGCATCGGCTTCTTTCCCGTCGTCAGCCGGACGCCCGGTCGGGTCGTGCTGGGGTTCGACGACCGGCATCTGGATTTTCGCGTCGTCGTCGACGTTTCGTCGCTCGGGCCGGCCCGCCAGCAGGTGACCGCGACGACGCTGGTGCGCACCCACAACCTCGCCGGCCGCGCCTATCTCGGGCTGATCAAGCCGTTCCACCGCGCCATCG
>JBEKZS010000272.1:0-2755 GCA_049509635.1 Roseiarcus sp. | reverse complement strand
CCGGCCGCCGTGAGCCCCCGCTTGCGCAGCAGCGCCTCGGTGCGCGGCGCCCGCCCGCGGAATGCGGCATAGGCGGCGTCGGGCGGGCGGCTGTTGCCGGCGGCGTAGACGAAATCGCGCAGCCGCCGGGCGAGCGCGGGATCGAAAATGTCGCCCGCCTCCTCGAACGCCTCGAAGCCGTCGGCGTCGAGAATCTCCGACCAGAGATAGCTGTAATAGCCCGCCGAATAGCCGGAGCCGGCGAAAATGTGCTGGAAATGCGGAGTGCGGTGGCGCATCACCACGGCCTCCGGCATGCCGAGCCGGTCGAGTTCGCGCTTCTCGAAGGCGACGACATCGAGCGCCTCGGGCGCCGCTTCGAGGTGCAGCGCGAGGTCGACGAGCGCGGAGGCGGTGTATTCGACGGTCGCGAAACCCTGGTTGAACTGGCGCGCGACCACAAGGCGCTCGACCAGCGCGGCCGGCATCGGCTCGCCAGTCTGGTAGTGAACCGCGAAGCGGCGCAGAATTTCAGGCTGCTCCAGCCAGTGCTCGTAGACCTGCGAGGGGAATTCGACGAAGTCGCGGGCGACATTGGTGCCCGAGAGCAGGGGATAGACGACGTCCGACAGCATGCCGTGCAGGCCGTGGCCGAATTCGTGGAACAAGGTGCGGGCGTCGTCGAAGCTCAGCAGGCAGGGTTCGCCCTGGCCCGCCTTGGCGAAGTTCATCACGTTGACGACGATCGGCAGCACCACCCCGTCGAGCTTGCGCTGGTCGCGAAAGCCGCTCATCCAGGCGCCGCTGCGCTTGGACGCGCGCGCGAAATAATCGCCGATGAACAGCGCGATCGGCGCGCCGTCGGGGCCGCTGACGGTCCAGGCGCGCGCGTCGGGGTGATAGAGCGCGACGTCGTTGCGTTCGGCGAAGGTCAGGCCGAAAAGCTTCCCCGCGACGTAGAAGGCGGCCTCGATCATCCGGTCGAGCTGGAGATAGGGCTTGATCGACGCCTCGTCGAGATCGAACAGCGCCTTGCGCCGCTTCTCCGCGTAGTAGCGGCCGTCCCAAGGGGCGAGCGCGAAATTGCCGCCCTCCGCCGCGATGATGTCCTGCAGGTCCTGCGTCTCGCGCAAAGCCTGCGCGCGCGCCGGCGCCCAGACCGCGTGGAGCAGATCGAGCGCGGCGCCTGGCGTCTTCGCCATGGTGTCGTCGAGGCGGAAATCGGCGTAGGTGGGAAAGCCGAGCAGCCGCGCGCGCTCGGCGCGCAGGCGCACCGTTTCGGCGGCGATCGCGCGATTGTCCGAGGCGCCGTCATGCTCGCCGCGCGCGATCCAGGCGCGGAACGCCTTCTCGCGCAGGTCGCGCCGCGCGGAGAATTGCAGGAACGGTTCGACGCTGGAGCGCGACAGCGTGATCGCATGCGCGCCGGGCAGCCCGCGTTCTCTAGCCGTCGCCGCGGCGGCGGCGAGCAGCGAGTCCGGCAGGCCGGCGAGATCGTCGGGCGTCGTCAGCGGCAGGACGAAGCTCTTTTCGTCGGCGAGCACGTTCTGGCCGAACTGGGCGCCGAGGCTGGCGAGACGGGCGTCGATTTCGGCGAGCCGCGCCTTCGCCTCGGGGCCGAGCGCGGCGCCGTTGCGCAGGAAGCCGATCCGGTAGCGCTCGAGCACGCGCGCCTGCTCGGTCGTGAGGCCGAGCGCGGCGCGCGCCTCCCACAGCGCGTCGATGCGGCGGAACAGCGCCGCGTTCTGATAGAACTCACTGCGGTGGCGCGACAGCACCGGCGCGATCTCGCGCTCGATCGTCTCCAGCGCGTCGTCGCTATGGGCGCCGGCGAGGTTGAAGAACACCGACGCGACGCGATCGAGCGCGGCGCCCGCGCGCTCCAGCGCGTCGATCGTGTTGGCGAAGGTCGGCGCGGCTGAATTGTCGGCGACTTCGGCGGTCTCGGCGCGGCTGCGCTCCAGCGCCGCGTCGAAGGCGGGCCGGAAATGTTCGGCCCGGATCGCCGCGAACGGCGGCGCCTCGAACGGGCCGGTCCAGGGTTCGAGCAGCGGATTGGGGGCGGCTGAGGGATCGGTCATGAGGGTCTCGGGTTCGGGGCGTCGGGCACAAATAGACTCATGCGCGCGGGAACGGTAAAAATATGTCGTGACCGGCAAGAGCCCGCTCTACGACGAGGATTTCTACGCCTGGAGCAACGAGCAGGCGGCGCTGCTGCGCGCCGGCCGGCTCGCGCAGGCCGACATCGCGCATATCGCCGAGGAAATCGAGAGCATGGGCCGGACCGAGAAGCGCGAGCTCATCGGCCGGCTGACGGTTCTGCTGCTGCATCTGCTGAAGTGGCGCCTCCAGCCGGGCAAGCGCACGGCAGGCTGGGAGGCGAGCGTCCGCGTCCAGCGCAACCGGCTCGCCGATCATCTCGACGACAATCCGAGCCTGCGCCCGCTGCTGCCGGCCGCGCTCGCCGCCGCCTATCGCGACGCCGCGCTGGAGGCGGTCGCGGAGACGGGCCTGCCGGGCGCGACGTTTCCGGCGACCTGATAGTTTTGCTCGTCCGCCTGGACTTGGCCATCGGCGATGCGCAGTGAATAGCGCAGCGACCGGTCGCAGCGGATTGCCCTGTTGCATGGCGATGTCGCCGTGTGGGGAGGGCCGTCCCGCCTCTATTATCACGGCGTCGCCGAGCTCAAAGAGGGCGAGCATCCGACGCTCGGCCGCCTGCGCATCAATCTGACATTCCGCCGCGCGCTGTAATTCGTCGGCGTCAACCGGCAGC
>JBEKZS010000271.1:0-2801 GCA_049509635.1 Roseiarcus sp. | reverse complement strand
AGCGTCAGCGCGGCCTCCTCCTCGGCCGTCCCCTGGCTCTGCATCAGCGGGATCAACTCGCGCGCGACGAACGGAAAGGTGATGAACACGGTCGCCAGCACGATGCCCGGGGTGGCGAAGATGATCTTCAGGCCATGGGCGGCCGCCCAGGGCCCGAGCACCCCCTGGGCGCCGAACACGAGGACGAAGATGAGGCCGGAAACCACCGGCGAGACCGAGAATGGCAGGTCGATCAGCGTGATCAGGACGTTCTTGCCGACGAATGCGAATTTCGCGATCGCCCAGGCGGCGACGATTCCGAACATCACGTTCAGCGGCACGGCGATCGCGCAGACCAGCAGGGTCAGTTCGATCGCGGCGCGCGCGTCCGCATCGACGAAGGTGGCGAAATAGGCGCCGGCGCCGGCGGCGAACGCCTCGGTGAACACCACCGCGAGCGGAAGCAGCAGGAACACGCCGAGAAAGGCGACCGCGATCCCGATCAGCGCGCGGCGCGCGCGCCGCGATTCCCCGGCGACTTCGGGCGCCGCGGCGCGCGCCAGGGCGGCGGATGCGGCGAGGTCAGACATCGCCGAACCGCCGCCGGCTCCAGGCCTGGATCGCATTGATCGCCAGCAGCATGACGAACGAGATCGCGAGCATGATCGCGGCGATCGCGGTCGCGCCGGCGTAATCGTATTCCTCGAGCTTGACGACGATCAGCAGCGGCGCGATCTCCGAGACATAGGCGAGATTGCCGGCGATGAAGATCACCGATCCGTATTCGCCGATCCCGCGCGCGAAGGCGAGCGCGAACCCGGTCATCAGCGCGGGCGCCAGCGGCGGCAGCAGCACCCGCCGGATCGTCCGCCAGCGGGTCGCCCCCAGCGTCGCCGAGGCCTCCTCCAGCTCCGTCTCGAGTTCGGCGATCAACGGCTGGACGGTTCGCACCACGAACGGCAGGCCGACGAAGATCAGCGCGACCAGAATGCCCCAGCGCGTGAATGCGACCTTGACGCCGATCGCGGCGAGCGGCGCGCCGAGCCAGCCGTTGGGGGCGTAAAGCGAGGCGAGCGCGATGCCGGCGACCGCGGTCGGCAGCGCGAACGGCAGGTCGACGATCGCGTCGAGCAGCCGGCGGC
Source organism: Roseiarcus sp. (assembly GCA_049509635.1). Classification (GTDB taxonomy): domain Bacteria; phylum Pseudomonadota; class Alphaproteobacteria; order Rhizobiales; family Beijerinckiaceae; genus Roseiarcus. The sequence goes on along the minus strand of JBEKZS010000271.1, from coordinate 1,680 downwards.
CGGGAAAGCGGTAGCGGACCAGCGTCCAGGCGACGATCCCACCGAAGAACACGTCGATCAGCGCGGCCGCGAACGAGATGCCGAACGTCGTCTCGAGCGCCGCCAGCACCCGCGGTTCGGCCGCCACCGCGAGCAGGCCGGCGAAGCCGAGCGCGGACGCCCGCCAGACGAGCGTGGCGAGCGGCGCCAGCACGATCAGGGCGAGGTAGGACAAGGCGAGCCCGAGCGCGAGGCCGAATCCGGGCAGGATGCTCGGCTGCTTGAGAACCGGCGGACGGAGGGCAGGAGTCGCCATCGGTTACTGGTTCGCCTTCTGGATCTGGTCGAACACGCCGCCGTCGGCGAAGTGGGTCGCCTGCGCCTTGGTCCAGCCGCCGAATGTCGCGCCGACGGTGATGAGTTCGAGCTTGGGATAGCGGTCGAGGTCCTCCTTGGCGGCGAATTCGGGATGGATCGGGCGAAAATAATTATGCGCGATGATCGCCTGGGCGGGCGCGGTGTAGAGGAACGCGAGATAGGCCTCGGCGAGCTTGCGCGTGCCGCGGGCGTCGACGTTGCCGTCGACGATCGAGACCGGCGGCTCGGCGAGGATCGACAGGCTCGGGGCGACGATCTCGAACTTGTCCTTGCCGAACTCCTCGAAGGCGAGGAACGCGTCGTTTTCCCAGGCGATCAGCACGTCGCCGAGCCCACGCTGGGCGAAGGTGATCGTCGAGCCGCGCGCGCCGGTGTCGAGCACCGGCGCGTTCTTGTAGATCGCGGCGACCAACGCCCTGGTCCTGGCCTCGTCGCCGCCGAATTTCTTCAGCCCGTAGCCCCAGGCCGCCAGATAGTTCCAGCGCGCGCCGCCCGACGTCTTCGGGTTGGGCGTGATGACGCTGACCCCGGGCCGCGCCAGATCGTCCCAGTCGTGGATCGCCTTGGGATTGCCCTTGCGCACGAGAAACACGATGGTCGAGGTGTAGGGGCACGCGTTGTTCGGCAGTCGCGTCTGCCAGTCCGCCGGGATCTTGCCGGTCCGGCTCGCGATCGCGTCGATGTCGGCGGCGAGCGCGAGGGTGACGACGTCGGCGGCGAGCCCGTCGATGACCGCCCGCGCCTGAGCGCCCGACCCGCTGTGCGAGGCCTGGATGCTGACGGTCTCGCCGGTGTGCGCCTTCCAGTCGGCGACGAAGGCCTGGTTGATCGCCCTGTAAAGTTCGCGCGTCGGGTCGTAGGAGACGTTGAGCAAGGCCGTGTCGGCGCGGGCGGCGACGGCTCCGACCGCGACCGCCCCGGCGACGGCGAGAATTCGGGCGAGTCGGAACACGAATTTGGGACTGACGCTCGGCATGACACGTCCTCGCCGGCGCCGCGGAAGAGCCCGCCGGACCGTGTCACTTGCTTGATGGTTTTACTAGATTGTGTCAAGCCGCCTCGGACAGGGCCGGTCGCGCCGACCGGCGTCCTCAGGCCCGTCTGCGCGTCGTAGCGGCGCGGCGGGGGCGGCGGGCCGATCGCCAGCGCCAAAACGCAGCGCGCCGGCGGGAGCGATCCCGCCGGCGCGCAAGGTCGTCGAAGCTTGGAAGGGCTTACTTGAGGTTCGACGAGACTTCGTTGAAGGTGTTCTGCAGATGGGTGCCGACGGCCGTGACGGCTGCAATGATCGCGACGGCGATCAGCGACGCGATCAGGGCGTAT
>JBEKZS010000270.1:0-3192 GCA_049509635.1 Roseiarcus sp. | reverse complement strand
CGCCTGGCGCACGAGATTGGCGTAGAGGCCGTTGTGGTGCATCAGGGCATCGTGGCTGCCGGCTTCGGCGAGCTGGCCGCGCTCCATCACCAGGATGCGGTCGGCGTTGCGGACGGTCGACAAGCGGTGCGCCACGATCAGCACGATGCGGCCCTGGCAGATCGCGCGCATGTTGCTCTGGATGATGCGCTCGCTCTCATAGTCGAGCGCCGAGGTCGCCTCGTCGAAGATCAAAATGCGCGGATTGGTCACGAGCGCCCGGGCAATAGCGATGCGCTGGCGCTGGCCGCCGGAGAGATTGGCGCCGCGCTCTTCCAGGATGGTGTCGTAGCCATGCGGCAGTTCCAGGATGAACTCATGCGCGCCGGCGAGCTGGGCGGAGTTGATCACCCGCTCCAGCTGCATCGAGGGATCGACCAGCGCGATGTTCTCGCGGATCGAGCGGTTGAACAGCACGTTCTCCTGCAGCACGACCCCGACCTGCCGGCGCAGCCAGGCGACGTCGACCGCGGCCAGATCGACCCCGTCGACCAGCACGCGCCCGCCCTCGGGCAGATAGAGCCGCTGGACGAGCTTGGTCAGGGTCGACTTGCCCGACCCCGAGGGCCCGACGATGCCGACCATCTGGCCGGCGGAGATCGTCAGATCGACGTCGTGCAGGACCTCCGGGCCGTCGGCGCGGTAGCGGAAGCCCACATGCTCGAGCCGGATCGCGCCGCGGATCGCGGGCAGCGCGGCGCGCCCCGGCGAAAAGCTCGGCTCGGGATGGGTGTTGAGGATGTCGCCGAGCCGCGCCACCGACAGCCGCGCCTGATGGAAGTCCTGCCAGACCTGGGCGATCCGCAGCACCGGCTGGGCGACCCGCCCCGCCAGCATGTTGAAGGCGACGAGCTGGCCGACGGTCAGATTGCCCTCGATGACCGCCCTGGCCCCGAAGAACAGCACCGCGGCGGTGACCAGCTTGCTGACCAGCTGGACGCCCTGGCTCGCCCAGTTGCCGATGTTGAGAACCCGGAAGCTCGCCTGGACGTAGCCGGCGAGCTGCTCCTCCCAGCGGCGCTGCATCTGCGGCTCGACCGCCATCGATTTCAGGGTCTGGATGCCGGCGACCGCCTCGACCAGGAAGGACTGGTTTTCCGCGCCGCGGTTGAACTTCTCGTCGAGCCGGCGGCGGAAGATCGGCGTCACCCCCGCCGAGATCGCGATGTAGAAGGGAAACGAGGCCAGCACCACGCCGGTCAGGAACACCGAATAATAGGCCATCACGATCAGGAACACGAAGGTGAAGAACAGGTCGATGACCAGGGTCAGCGCCGACCCGGTGAGGAAGTTCCTGATGTTTTCCAGTTCGCGCACGCGCGCGACGCTGTCGCCGGTGCGGCGCGCCTCGAAATAGGCGATCGGCAGCGCCATGAGATGGCGGAACAGCCGGGCGCCGAGTTCGACGTCGATGCGATTGGTCGTGTGCGAGAAGGCGTAGGTGCGCAAGGCGGTCAGCAGGCTCTCGAACAGCGACACCGCGACGAGGCCGATGATCAGCACGTCGAGCGTGGTCAGGCCGCGATGGACGAGCACTTTGTCGATGACGACCTGGAAGAACAGCGGCGAGATCAGCGAGAACAGCTGCAGGAAGAACGAGACCAGGAGCACTTCGCCGAGCAGGCGGCGGTATTTGACCATCGCCTGCAGGAACCAGGAGATGTCGAAGCGGCGGGCGAGCGAGCCGAGCGAAGCGCGACGCGCCATCAGCAGGAGCCTGCCGTTCCACTGCGCCTCGAAGTCGGCGCGGGCGAGCTCCTGCGGCCGCCCGACCGCGGGGTCCTGGATCAGCGCGCTCGTGGCGGAGACTTTGCCGAGTATGAAGAAGCCGCCGTCGCGCCGCTGCGCGATCGCTGGCAGCGACATCCTGGCGAGCTGCGCCCAGTGGCTGTCGACCGCGCGCGCCTTGAGCTCGAACTCCTTGGAGCAACGCAGCATTTCGGTGATGCCGACCTCAGCGCCGCCGAAGCGGTGCCGGATCTGCTGGGGATCGGCGGCGATTCCATGGAAACGCAGGAGGAGCACGAACGCCTCCAGCCCCATGGTCGCCGCGATCGGCTCCCGCGCTTCATCCGACATTGTATCTCCCGCGACCCAGCACGCCCAGCTTTTAGCCGCGCCCCGTTAAGCGATCGCTCGGCAATGCGAGCGATTACGTCGCATTGCAGGGATTCGACGATTGCCGGTTCGAGGAGTCGGGCGCCTTCGGCCCGGTCAATGACGCCAGGCGGCGGCCACGGCGCCCTGCAAGGCCGGATCGGGCGGGATTTGGGCGGCGAGCGTCGGATTGAAGCCGGTGTTGGCGGCGCTATAGGCCGCCATGGCCGACACGAGCTGGCCGACCTGGGAGTCGAGCTTCGAGCCGTCCGCAGTGACGAAATTCTGCGCCGCCGCGCTATTGGCGCCGCCGAACCAGTCGTCGATCGTCAGGGAATCGGTCGTGCCCATCAGGTCGACCTGCAGATTGTCGCCCTGCTGCTCGAACCACAGGTCGCTCGTCGTGACGCCGGCGGCGAAATCCACCGTACCCTGCGTCGCGCCGACGCCGGCGTCGATCGTCGCCGCGCCGTCGCCTGCTCCGAACAGATAGGCGTTGGTCTGCCCGGCCGGGGTCGGCCCGGCGGTCACCGTGTCGCCGCCCCCGAGCGCGCTGCCGGTCAGCGTCGTGTTGGCCGCCGTCCCCTGCCAGGTGAAGGTCAGCGGCGCGCCGGCGTAATGGGGCAGCTGGAGCGTCGTTCCGTCGGCGAAGGCGATTCCGGTCAGCCGGCTCTGCGCGCCATACCATTGCTGCGACAGATCGTTCGTCACATCGATCCCGTCGTCGGCGTCGTCGCGGAAGCCGATGATGAGGTCGCCCGAAGCGTCGGTCTGGAACAGGAGGTCGTCGGCGCCGATGCCGGCGCCGAGCGTCAGCATCCCGCCGGTCACGGATTCGAGCTTGGCCTCGCCGTCGCCCGCCTCGAAGCTGAACGCATCGTTCGACGAGGCGGCGACGACCGTATCGCCGCCGGCGCCCAGATCGAACGCGTTCTGGCCGAGCGCGCTGCCGGTCAGCGTCGTGTTGGCCGCCGTCCCCTGCCAGGTGAAGGTCAGCGGCGCGCCGGCGTAATGGGGCAGCTGGAGCGTCGTTCCGTCGGCGAAGGCGATTCCGGT
>JBEKZS010000027.1:0-35826 GCA_049509635.1 Roseiarcus sp. | reverse complement strand
ACCCGGGCGTCGGCCTCGACAAATGGACCGACCTGCCCAAGGCGACCGCCTTCGTCAGCAACGGCGGAATGCCCTCCTACTACGCGTGGATGCGGCTCGCCTGGGGGTTCAAGGAGGAGAACGTCAAGCCCTACAATTTCAATTCGGCGCCGTTCATCGCCGACAAGAATTCGATCCAGCAGGGCTATGTGACGTCCGAGCCGTTCGAGATCGAGCAGCAGGGCGGTTTCAAGCCGAACATATTCCTGCTCGCCGACCAGGGCTATTCGACCTATGCGACGCTGATCGAGGCGCGCCGCGACTTCGTCGCCGAGCATCCCGACATCGTGCAGCGCTTCGTCGACGCCTCGGCGATCGGCTGGTACCACTATCTCTACGGCGACAATTCCAAGGCCAACGAGGCGATCAAGAAGGACAATCCGGAACTGACCGACGCGCAGATCGCCTATTCCGTCGCCAAGCTCAAGGAATATGGCATCGTCGATTCCGGCGACGCGCTCAAGCTCGGCATCGGGGCGATGACCGAAGCGCGGGTGAAGGATTTCTTCGACAAGATGGTCAAGGTCGGCATCACCAAGCCCGACACCGACTGGAAAAAGGCGTTCACGCTGCAATTCGTCAACAAGGGTGTCGGGCTCGACCAGCGGCCCAAGTGACTCGCGCCGGCTCGGGCCGCGGGCGTCCCGGCGTCAGGCCGCGCTCGGCCGCCGCCAGCTGACGAGGCTGAGGGAATTGGCCGGGTCGAGGATTTGGGTCGGTCCCGGCGCCAGACCGACATCCGCCAGCACCTGCTCGGGCGAGCGGCCCGCCGCCACGTCGGCGAACACGGGCGTGCCCCCCGGAATTCTCGCCTTGCCGGCGCGGCAGAGGTGAAAGGCGTCGTAGCCGATGTCGAGAAACAGCCCGTAGACGTGGGTGCCGCCGAGGATCGCGATGGTGCCGGCGGCGAGGCCGAGTTCGCGGCAGGCGTCGTCGAACGACGCGCCGGCCGGATTCCACAGCAGGGACTGGGTCTGTCCGGGATCGCGCGCGATTCCCGCGATTCTGTGCGTCAGCACCAGCCGGCGGCGGCTCCGCGAGTTCGGATGACCTTCGTGGGAGCGGCGCCCGTGCACGACCGCGTCGACCCGGTCGAGTTCGCGCTTCAGAAAGACATGGTCGGCCTCGATCTTCAGCGCGTCCGGCATCACCGCCGCGCCGTCGGCGATCATGCCGTCGGCCGAAGCGATGGCGTAGCCCTCGATGCGATAGGACGCCGACATGAACCAGAACCTCCGGGAGAGAACCGCCAGACGCGGGCGGACCATAGGCCGGCATGGCGAGGGCAGGCAACCGCCGGTCATGCGGGGCGGCGGCGCCCCGCGCGCCGGCTCCGCGCCGTCAAAACTGATCTCGCGGTGCAAAAATTTGGGCTCGCGGAGTAACGGCCGACCGCTTAAGCTCGAAAGGCGAGACGCGGGATCGCCCGCGCCAGGGGAATCGCCGCATGCGCGACATCACCGACCTCATCGCGCAGCCGGCCGTCCGGCTCGACGCCGCGCCGCGCGAACCGCAGCCGACCGACGCCGAGGCCGAGCATGCGTTCCGGTCGATCCTGCGCTGGATCGGCGAGAACCCCGACCGCGACGGGCTGCATGAGACGCCCCAGCGGCTGGTGCGGGCGTTTCGCGAATATTTCTGCGGCTACGAGGAGGATCCCGAAGACCTCCTGAAGAAGACCTTCGAGGAGGTCGACGGCTATGACGAGATGATCGTCCTGCGCGGCGTCTCGTTCGAAAGCCATTGCGAGCACCACGTCGCCCCGATCATCGGGCGCGCCTGGGTCGGCTACGTCCCCGACCGGCGCGTCGTCGGCATTTCCAAGCTCGCCCGCGTGGTCGAAGCCTATGCCAGGCGGCTCCAGATCCAGGAGCGTCTGACGGCCCAGATCGCCAACACGATCGAGACCGTCCTGAAGCCGCGCGGCGTCGCCGTGGTCGTCAAGGCGACCCATCATTGCATGATCGGCCGCGGCGTCAACAAGCGCGGCGCCGACCTCGTCACCAGCCGCATGCTCGGCTGCTTCCGCGACTATCCGATGACGCGCGGAGAATTCCTGTCGCTGGTCAATTCGGACGTGGAGGGGTGAGCGGCCCAACTGCCGCGCACCGCCCGGCCGGCCTTGGCCGTCACGGCGCGTTCGCGCCGCCGGCCGGTCGTTGCAGCGCCAGGAACGCCGCCAGGACCTGCGCGCGCGCCGCATCGTCCTGAATCGAAATGTCGGTCGCGTCGGTCTGCGCCGGCGCGCCGTCGTAGCGGGCGCGAATGCACTTGCCGGACTTGCAGCGGAAGATGATTCCGACCGCCTTGTCGCCGCTCTCGGTGAACTCGCCGCTGTCGGTCAGCTCGGAGATTTCGACTTCGGCGAGCGAGAATTCGGTGTCGTGGCTGCCGGTCCTGGCGGGCGCGCCGTCGCGAAACTCCAGCACCTCCTCGCTCATCGCGATCCGCAGACCGCCGGCGTCGCCGGGCTGGAACGTGATCGCCCTGGTGATCCAGGCCATGAGGACGCCGGGTTGGCCCGAACGGTATTTCGGATTGGCCGCGGTCAGCTTCGGCAGATTGAGCGCGAGGAAGGCCTCGGCCGCCTCCCTGGTCGGAAAATCGGTCGCGGCGGCCAATGTGCGAACCTCCTGCGCAATCGCGATTTCGCTCGCGCGCCACGCCGGCGCCGCCGGCGCGCTCGACAAGACGGCGGCGAGCGCGGCCAGACACGGCAGCGCGCGGCGGCGGTTGTCCGGTCGCGGAACGATCTGCAGGCTCCACATCCGCGGCGCAATTCCGCCCGCAGCGGGCGTCGCCCAAAACTTGCGCGACAGCGCGGTTGATTTATCGATAATATCACAGATATGCGGTCTGTCGCTCCGTGTCGAGGCTCACAGGTCCGCGGGTCTGGGGCGGCGACGGGCGACCGCGGCGGAGCGCCGAGGCCCGATAGACGGCGTGCGGAGAAGGATTTGACCGCGGAAACAACGTCCAGCGCGCCGCCGACGCAAGCCGCGCCATCGCGCTGGGGCGCATTCGGCCATACGGCCTTCGCGGTCATATGGACCGCGAGCATCGTCTCGAACGTCGGCACCGCGATGTTCGACACCGCCTCGGGCTGGCTGATCACCAGCCTCAACGCGGAGCCGATGGCCGTTTCGCTCGTCCAGGTCGCGGTCAGCCTGCCGCTGTTCCTGTTCACCCTGCCCGCGGGCGCGCTCGCCGACGTCATCGATTCCCGGCGCCTGCTGATCGTCGTCGAGATCGCGATCGTCGCCGTGTCGGCGATTTTCGCCGGGCTCGTCTCGCTCCACCTCGCCGATCCCGCCGCCCTGCTGGTGACGACCTTCCTGCTCGGGGTGGGCGGCGCGCTGAGTTCGCCGGCGTGGCTGTCGACGACGCCGCTGCTGGTGCCGCGGGCCGACCTCGACGGCGCGGTCGCCGCCAACAGCGTCGGCTTCAACCTCAGCCGCGCCGTCGGGCCGGCGCTCGGCGGCCTCGTGATCGCCGCGTTCGGCATATCCATCCCGTTCTGGATCTTCTGCGCCAGCAACGTCGGCATCATCGCCGCGCTGCTGTGGTGGCGCACGCCCCGCAAGAGCGCCGAGACCCTGCCGGCCGAACGGCTGGCGAGCGCGGTGCGCACCGGCGTCCGGCATGCCGCCAACAACCGATACCTGCGCGCGACCCTGGCGCGCGCGCTGGCGTTCTTCCCCTTCGCGAGCGCCTACTGGGCCCTGCTGCCGCTCGTCGCGCGCAGCCAGATGACCCAGGGGCCGACGCTCTACGGCATTCTCCTGGGCGCGATCGGGGTCGGCGCCATCATCGGCTCGCTGGCGCTGAACTGGCTCAAGACCCAGCTCGGCCCCAACGGCATGGTCGCGATCGGCACCCTCGCCACCGCGCTCGCGCTGGTCATGTTCGGGCTCGCGCGCAATCCCTATACGGCCGTCTACGCCTGCATCGTCGCGGGCGCCTCGTGGACGGTCGTGCTGACGAGCCTCTACGTGTCGGCGCAGGTCGCGCTCCCCGACTGGGTGCGCGGCCGCGGGCTGGCGATCTTCCTGACCGTGATCTTCGGCGCGACGACCGTCGGCAGCGCCGCCTGGGGACAGGCGGCCAGCATGGAGGGGCTGCCGATCGCCCACTATCTGGCGGCGGCGGGGGCCGTGCTCGCCATTCCCCTGACCTGGTTCTGGAAGCTGCAGACCGGGGAGGGGCTCGACCTCACCCCCTCGATGCACTGGCGCGCGCCGCGCCTGGCCCAGAAGATCGAGAACAACCGCGGCCCGGTGCTGGTCACCGTGCAATATCGGGTCGAGGCCAAGGACCGCGTCCGCTTCCTCACCGCGCTGCACGAGCTCGGTCACGAGCGCAAGCGCGACGGCGCGTTCGCCTGGGGCGTGTTCGAGGACACCGGGGCGCCCGGGCGCTTCGTGGAGACCTTCCTGATCGAATCCTGGCTCGAACTCATGCATCAGCACGAGCGCGTGACCAACTCCGACCGCCGGCTCGAGGACGATATCCGCCGCCTGCTGACGGGACCGCCGAGCGTCACCCATCTCATCGCCTCGGAGCGTCGGCGCCGTTTCGGCAGGAGGCGCGCGCCGGCGCCCCCGGCGGAGCGCGCGGCTTGAGCGCGAATCTCGAATCGCCCGCGGCGCCGGCCGCGCTCGCCCCCTCGCGATGGGGGCCGTTCCGCCATCGCGCGTTTGCGGTGATATGGCTGTCGAGCCTGATCCTCAACATCGGCACCGCGATGTTCGACACCGCCTCGGCGTGGCTGATGACCAGCCTCAACGCCGACCCGTTGGCCGTTTCGCTGGTCCAGGTGTTCGCCAGCCTGCCGATCTTCCTGTTCACCCTGCCCGCCGGCGCGCTGGCGGACATCATCGACGAACGGCGCCTGCTGCTGGGCGCGGAGATCGCGACCCTCGTCGTCGCCTCGGGATTTGCGGCGCTGGTCACGCTTCATCTCGCCACGCCGTTCTTGCTGCTCCTGACCATCTTCCTGGTCAGCGCATCGCTGTCGCTGACCGCGCCGGCGTGGCTGTCGCTGACGCCGCTGCTGGTGACGCGGCCGGAACTCGACGGCGCCTCGGCCGCCAACAGCGTCGGCTACAACGTCGCGCGCGCGGTCGGTCCGGCGATCGGCGGCGTCGCGATCGCGGCGCTCGGCGTCGAGGCGCCGATCTGGCTGTTCGCCGGCTGCGTGCTGGCGATCATCGCCGCGCTCCTGTGGTGGCGCTCGCCGCGCAAGGGCGCAGGCGGGCTGCCGGCGGAGCGGCTGACCAGCGCGGTGCGCACCGGGGTCCGCTACGCCGCCAACAGCGGGCACATGCGCGCGACCCTGATGCGCGCGCTCGCCTTCTTTCCCTTCGCCAGCGCCTATTGGGCGCTGCTGCCTCTGGTCGCCAGGGACCTGATGGTGAAGGGCGGCGCCTTCGAAGGCATGATGGTGATGCATGGACCCGCGCTCTACGGCATCCTGCTCGGCGCGCTCGGCGCCGGCGCGATCGTCGGCTCGCTCGCACTGAAGTGGATGAAGGCGTGGCTCGGCCCGGATCGTCTGGCCGCATTTGGCACGCTCGCGACCGCGGCCGCGCTGGTTCTGTTCGGCTTGGCCAGGGATCCTCTGGTCGCCCTGGCCGCCGCCCTGCTCGCCGGCGGCTCCTGGACCATCGTCCTCGCCACGCTCTACGTCTCGGCGCAGGTCGCCCTGCCCGATTGGGTGCGCGCGCGCGGCCTCGCCGTGCTGCTGACCGTCGTGTTCGGGGTCATGTCGGTCGGCAGCGCCGCCTGGGGCCGGATCGCGGGGCTGGAGGACCTGCGCGTCGCATTCTTCATCGCGGCCGCCGGCGCGGCGCTGGCGATCCCGCTGACCTGGCGGTGGAAGCTGCAGACCGCAGCCGGCGTCGACCTGACGCCCTCGATGCACTGGCGGGTCCCGCCGATCGCCAAGAAGGTCGAGAACGACGAGGGTCCGGCGCTGGTGACGATCGAATACCGGATCGAGCCGGAGGATCGCGAGGCGTTCGCCGGCGATCTCGACGAACTCGGCCAGGAGCGCAAGCGCGACGGCGCCTATGCCTGGGGCATATTCGAGGACGTCGCCGACCGCGGCCGCTTCGTCGAGACCTTCCTCATCGAATCCTGGCTCGAACTCCAGCATCTGCGCGAACGCGTCACCAACGCCGACCGCCTGGTCGAGGAGCGGCTCCACAAGATTCTGGCGGAGCCGCCGCAAGTCACGCTGCTGATCGCGTCCGACATTCGCCGGCGCTCGCGCCGGGAGCGCGCGCTCGAACTTCAGGCGGCCCCGCCGGCGCCCGCGCAGTGACGGCGAAGCCTGCCGAATTCGAAGGCCGGGCCGCGGTCGTGACCGGCGGCGGCGCGGGCATCGGCCGGGCGATCGCGCTCGCCTTCGCCGGCGCCGGCGCGCGCGTGGTGCTGGCGGGGCGCAACCTCGCGGCGGCCGAGCGGGCCGCCGCCGAAATCGCCGAGGCGACGGGCGGCCAAACCCATGCCGTCCGCGCCGACGTGAGCCGGCCCGAGGATTGCGCGGCCTTGATCGAGGCCGGCGCGGCGCGGTTCGGCGCGCTCGACATTCTGGTCGCCAACGCCGCCCATTTCGCGCTCGTGCCCCTGCTCGACGCGCGGCCCGAGGACGCCGCCCGGTTTCTCGACACCAATCTGCGCGGTCCGCTGTTCTGCGGGCAGGCCTTCGCGCGGCGGGCGATCGCCGGCAACCGGACGGGCGTCATCGTCAACATCGGCAGCATCGCCGGCGCCCGGCCGGCGCCGGGCTGCGGGCTCTATTCGGCGAGCAAGGCGGCGCTGGTCAGCCTGACCCGGACGATGGCGCTCGAATGGGCGCCGCTCGGCGTGCGCGTCAACGCCGTGGCGCCCGGCCATGTCGCGACTCCCGGCGTCGAGGCCGATTTCGCCGCCGGCCGTCTCGATCGGGCGGCGATGATCGGCCGCATCCCGGCGCGGCGGATCGCGCAGCCGGCCGACATCGCCGACGCCGTGCTGTTCCTGGCGAGCGCGCGCGCGCGCCATATCGTCGGGGCGGTGCTGACGGTCGACGGCGGCGAGTCGATGTAGACGCTCGACGCAAAAGCGCCGGCGGGAGAACTCCCGCCGGCGCGCCGAGGCCGCTACCTGGCCTTGGAAGTCGGTCTTACTTGAGGTTCGACGAGACTTCGTTGAAGGTGTTCTGAAGATGGGTGCCGACCGCGGTCACGGCGGCGATGATCGCGACGGCGATCAGCGAAGCGATAAGCGCGTATTCGATGGCGGTCGCGCCGGACTGGTCGGCGACGAAAGACTTGAGGGACTTCATCATTTCATTTGCTCCTGCTGCATAACTCTCATCCACGGGAGCAATTCTCTTGCTCTTCGGATGTCGCGATACTGCCCGGCGGCGATTGCGGACGCGTTAACGTGAACGCTTGGATTTGCCCCTATCGAGGGTCGAGGGGCGCCATGGTTAAACAGCGCCTAACTGGACAATGGAAGGTCGGGGGATCGCCCGTCCGGCGCCGCCGCCGGGCCCATTCCCTCGCGGCGGCGCCTCGGCTAGACTGCCGGCCGGACGCGGGAGCGGCGAGGAATGAGCGAGCCTGTGCAACCGACGCCCGCCCGGCTCGGCCCCGGCGGCCATTGGCGCAACTGGGTCGGCAACCAATCGTTCGTGGCGCGCCACCGCAACGCGCCCGCCTCCGAGGACGAGCTTGCCGCGCTGGTCGCCGCGGCGGCGCGCCAGGGGCTCGGCGTGCGCGTCGCCGGCTCCGGCCATTCGTTCACGCCGGTGGTCGCCACCACCGGCCTGCTGCTGAGCCTGGAGAATTTTCGCGGGCTGGTCGACGCCGATCTGCCGCGCAAGCGGGTCAGCGTGCGCGCGGGGACCCGGATCGGCGACATCGGCCGGGCGCTGAAGGGGCTCGGTCTGTCGCTCGCCAACCAGGGCGACATCGACACCCAGGCGCTCGCCGGCGCGCTGTCGACCGGCACCCACGGCACCGGCGTCACGCTCGGCTGCCTGTCGTCGCAGGCGGTCGGCATGCGGCTCGTCGAGCCCGACGGTTCGATCCTCGTCGTCGAGGCCGATTCCGACCCGGAAACGATGGCCGCCGCCCAGGTCGCGGTCGGCATGCTCGGCGTCATCTCCACGATCACCCTGCAGACGGTGGCCGCCTATAATCTGCGCGAGCGGCTGTGGCGCGACGATTTCGAGGCCTGCATGGCGCGCCACGACGATCTGGCCGCCCGCCATCGCCATTTCAGCTTCTTCTGGTGCCCGGTTCCCGAATCGCGCGCTCTCTACTGCCTGCCCGACGTCTCGGCGGTCTCGCCGACCCGGCGCGAGCGCGACGTCTGCGAGATGAAGACGATGGACCTCGCCGACGAGCCGCCGTTCGCCGACCCGAACACGTTCGAGCGGGTCGCCTATAGTTCGGACATCTACCCGATCGAATATGTCCCGAACTTCCACGAGCTGGAATATGCGGTCCCGGTCGAGCACGGCCCGCAGGCGCTGCGCGAGGTGCGCGCGCTGATGCTGACCAGGCACACCAACTGCATCTACCCCGTCGAATACCGGTTCGTGGCCGGCGACACGGGCATGCTGAGCCCCTATTTCCGGCGCGACAGCGTGACGATTTCCGTCTCGGGCGGCCCGGGAATCGACTACTGGAACTATCTCTTGGACGTCGATGCGATCCTGCGCCGATACGATTCGCGGCCGCACTGGGGCAAGCTGCATTTCAACGCCGCCGACGACATGCCGCGGCTGTATCCGCGCTTCGCCGACTTCCGCGCGATCCGCCGCCGGCTCGATCCCGCCGGATGCTTCCTCAACGACCACCTGCGGCCGCTGTTCGCCTGAGCGCGAGGGCGCATTCGGCCCCGCTCTCGTCGCCGACCCGCGGGGAGCGAATGACGATGGACGATTTCCCGACGCGGCCGCCTCACGCGTCCCTGCCCCGCGCGCGCCGCCTCACTCGGGGCCATAGGTGAACGTCAGGCCAAGCGGGCCGCCATAGGGCGGGGGCGGCGGGAACGGCGCCGCCGCCGCGATCGCCGCCATCGCGGCGGCGTCGAGCTCGCGCGATCCGCTCGGGCGCACGAGCCGGCGGTCGACCAGATTGCCCCGGCCGTCGACGCTGAACGCGATCATGCCCTCGAGCTTGCTCGACTTGCCGCGCCCGGCGCCCGAGTCGCGCAGCCGCGGCACGATCATGCCGTAGAGCGTCGTCAGATAGGTCCGGCTGGCGTTGCCGGCGAACGGCGTCTGCTCGGCGTAGGCGGCGAAATCGGCGTCCGGCATCGGCGCCAGCGGGGTCGCGGGGTAGCCGTCGGGATTGGCGGGCGTCGCTTCGGCCTCCGCGCGCTTCTGCGGCTCGTCGGGCCTGGCCTCGTTGGTCGCGCCTGCCGGGCGGGTGACCTCGCCGGGCCGGTCCTCGGCCGGCTCGGCCGCCGCGTCGCTCCCCTGCGGCGAGCCCTCCTGCCGCGGCCCGCCCGCCTGCCCCGGCTCGGGCGCCGGGCTCGGCGGCCTCGGCGGCGGCTCGGCGGCGGGCTTGGCCGGCTCGGCGGGCGCCTCGGCCTGCTTTTCCGGCTCCGTGCCGGCGCGCGGGGCGTCGGTCGCCGGCGGCTCGTCCGGCGGCGGCGCCGCCTGCTGCGGCTCCGCGGCGGGGGCTGGCGCGGGCGGCTGGGGCGGCGGCGCCGGAGGCGGCGGCTCGGCGACGATCTCGATCGGAATCGCCTCCGGCGCGGCCTCCGGCTGCGGGCGCCGCTCGAACCAGACCAGCGTCAGCAGCGCCGCATAGACGAGGCTCACGCACAGGACCACGACCCAGCCGTACGGCTCGGACCGCGAGCGCGCGCCGCCCGGCGGCAGCGACCGCTCGGCGGGATCCGCCTTCAGGGGGCTCTCGGCAGGGGGCATCGGCGGGGGTCTGGGCGCTCGGGAGGATCAACCTGGTGCGGTGCGTCGCGGAAATTGCGGGGCTGTCGCTGTTATAATCTCAACACACCGATCGCTCGGAAAGACTATGGATTTCTTCGCCGGACAGCCCTGCGTCAGGACAGGAAGCGCAGGGCGCCCTCCCCTCCCCGTTCTTACGCAGGGCTGTCCGGGGAACGGACTCGCGTGATCCAGAGGATTCGATTTTGTTCTCCTGAGCCTCGACGGGCAACCAATATTATAATCTCAACAACACCGATCGCTTGGAAAGACGCTGGATTTCCTCGACGGACAGCCCTTGAGCGTCGATCTGCAGAGCCGCGGCCTGCCCCAACCCGCTCACCAACTTCGTGGCCTATGTCGTGACCCTGCTCACGCTGGCGATCGGCCACCGGCGCCGGCGTGCGCAGCGCTCGCACGAGGTCGCGCTCGCGACGCCGGGCGGGGCGGCGGAGGCGGAGTTCGGGGCGGATGCGGGGGGACGGCGAGGGCGATCCGCGGGCGGAGTTGTCGAGACTGCGTTATGCAGCGCTTCGACCTCGCGCGGCGCAAAGCGCGAGTTTTGCGGGGATCGTTTGCGCGTTTCCGCCGGCTGCGGACGCGCTACGGCGATCTGCGGCTATGCGCCGGCGTCTTGGACGAGAAGTCGATAATGTGAACCCCACCCGCCGCGCTGCCAGGTCCGGACGCGCGCGTCAAGCCCGAGCCGCCTCCGGCGGTCGCTGCGCGCCAAGAGGCGCTCCGCGAGGCTTGACCCGCGCCCGCCCCTGGCCGTTTTCCACCAAAAAGCCGCGCCGACGGGTCGCGGTCACCCGAAGGGCCGGAACGCATTGGAGGAGCGGCCCCTTTGGCCGCTTGACGGCGACCCGGCGGCGTGGCCCCCGCCCGCGCGGCAAGGAAGTCCATTGCCGCCCGTCCCTCCCTCATACGCCCGCTCCTCGGCCAACGCCGCCAATCGGCAAGCGTTCGCGCCGCGCCGACGGGGCGCAGTCACCCGAAGGGCCGAAGCGGAGGAGCGGCCTCTCGGCCTCGGGCGATTGCTTGCAATCGCCCTGACTTGACGGCGACCCGGCGGCGTGGCCCCTCCCGCGCGCATATCCGAATTGCGGGGGCCCTCGCCTTTCGTCATTGCCATCGGGGCGCGGCGCTGGCGCGCCCGGCCCCCCGCGCGACGCCGAGCTTTCGCTTTTACAGAATTTTGCTTGACACCAGTCACCCCCTGAGGCACGATGACCGGGTTGATCGACGGCCGGTCCGACCCCGGCGAATGCAAGGAGAGTCGTCGCTGCCCCCGAAACGCCCAAGCCCCGCCAAACCGCTTCATTTGCTCTCACGCCCTTGAAATCACACCGAAATCGCGAAAAAGAGAAATTCCAGAAGATTCCAAACATTTCCAAAGATTTCCAAAAATTTCCGCCGCCCCTCGGACCCGGGCGGCGCTGCGGGATTGCGCGCCGATCAAGGCGACGGGCCGACCGGCGCGACGGCGGCGACGGCGGATCGCTGTTCGGAAAATCGGAGGCCTCTCCTCGCCTGGGCGTTGCAAATTCGCCGAAAGCGCCGTCACGGCGCCCGGCGCAACAGTGGGCGCACCAGCAGCGGCTGGGCGAGCGAGGGCAGGAAGCTGAAGTCGGAGCCGGCGAACGCCCTGGTCGGCAGGGTCGCGCCGGCGTGGCAGCCGACGCAGGAGCCCGGCCCGGCGCCGTCGACCGGCTTGGTCAGATTCTGGATGTAGGTCTCGAGCGTGAGGTTGGACAGCAGTCCGGGAACCGCGTCGGTCGGAAGCTGGCCGTCGGGGATCTGTTCGACATTGCCGCCCCATTGCGCGCCGATCAGCAGGTAATTGGCGAGGACCGAACGGGCGCGGCGCAGCTCGGCCTGCCAAGCCTCGTTCAGGTCGCCGGTCAGCGCGTAGACGCTCCAGCACCGCACAGCCTGCGGGCTCTCGCCGAGGGGAGTCTGGCGGTAGGCGCCCGCATAGGGCTGTTCCCTGCGCCACTGGAACGCCGGGCCTTGCGACGAAGCGACGGGCGCGACATTGGTCGCCTCGGGCCGGTCGGCGGCGCGGTCGAAGTAGGAATAGCGGGTCGAAGGGTCGGGCGCGCCGGCGCCGCAGGACTTCTGCTCGATCGTCTTGCAGGGGAAGTCGGCGTTGCCGGTCGGATCGCAGGCCGCCGCGGCGAGCGGCGCATTGTCGACATGCTCGAAGCTCGCCCAGATCCATTCGGCGAGCAGCTTGCCGAAGGCCGGATTCTTCTGGAGGATGTGCATGCCGACCAGCCCGAGCGTGACCGGCGCGCAGACCGGCGCATGGCCCTCGACCAGTTCCGGCGAGACTTCGAGCAGCGCGCGCATGGTCAGATAGCGGCCGGGATCGTCGCCCCGGGCGGGGTCCAGGATGCGCCAGGACGCCTTGATCTCCATAGCGCCGCGGCGCCCGAGCGGCGCGGTCGCCGATTCGGGGAAGTCGACCTTGCCGCCGATGGCGAGGAAGGCCTCCTGCCCGGCCAGCGTGGTCAGGTTCACGCCCGGCTTGTGCGCGGGGTTGCGGAGATAGCCGGCCTCGATCGGATCGAGCCGACGTTCGTAGAGCGTCCAGTTGCCGTTGACGTCGATCAGCGGCAGATCTGTCGAGGCCTGCAGATATTCCTCGTTGCGCGCCGACGGATGGCCCTTGCCGTCCGAGGCGATCGTGAACAGGGGCAGCCTTCCGGGATTGGCGCAGGTCGGCGTGACCGGGGCCGGGCCGAATATGTCCTCGACCCGCGGCCAATCCTGCCAGACCCGCCGGCCCTCTCCAGCGAGCCCCTGCGCGGCGTCCCCGCGCGGGCCGGCACGCCAGTTGAGCGCCACGAACATCTGCCAGGCCATGTTGTCGAACGGCGACTGGACGTCCGCGTCGGCGCTGGAGACGGGAAGGCGGATGCCGGGATAGCCGAGCATGGCGCCCTCGATCGCCTTGTCCGGACCGATGAACGCCGGCAGGATCGGGCACAGCGCGGCGCCGCCGGTCGCACAGAAGACCGCCGTCGGCCGATAGCCGGCGTCGGCATGGGCCCGGGGCGCGAACAGCGCGCAGACCGCAAACATCGCCGCCGCCGAGATGGTCGCCCGCATCCTCGCCCCCCGATCGATCGGCCGCCGCGTCGGCCGCGCGGCCGCGCGCATCGCCCTGAATTTCTACCACGCGCGGGCCAGCCCCGAAGCCCCCCGCGTGACGGCCTGTGACGAAACGCGCCGCGCGGCCCGCGTCTTGCGACGGATCCGCCCGACCGCCTCGGCCGCCCTGGACGCAAGCCGATCCGTCCCGCTCCGGGACGGGCGCTTCCCCCGACAGGACCGCCCGGCGCAACCCGGAGCAGGACATGTTGAAATTGGCCATGGCGCTGGTCGCGCTGACGCCCGCCGCGGCGCTCGCGGGTCAGGCGAGCGCGCAGCTTTCGGTCGGCATCGTCATCACCGGGGTCGCCACGGACCCGCATCGCCCGGCGCCGGCGCCGAAGCCGCCCCTGGTGGGCCCAGCGGCGCAGCAGAAGCCGGGCGCGACGGTTCCCCCGGGCGCCGATTCCGGATCGGGCGGCGCCGCGCGTCCGTGACCGGGCCGACCCGGGCGGGCGCTTGACTCGGCTCGGGACGTGCAACACAGGTCGGCGATGCCCGACCCCTCGTCTCGCCCGTCCGTGCGCGCGCGCCATGCTTGACGCCGCGGCCGACCTCCTCGCCTGCCTGCGGTTCTTTTCGCGCCTGCCGCTGCCGGCGCTCCCCTTCGAGCGCAGCCCGCATGCGGCGCCCGATCTCGCCCGGCTCGCCCTCATGGCGCCGATCGCCGGCGCGATCATCGCCGCGCTCGGCGCGCTGGCGCTCGGCCTCGCCGATGCGCTGGGGATGCCGCCACTGGTCTGCGCCGCGCTGGCGATCGGCGCGCTGGTCGTCGTCACCGGCGCGCTGCACGAGGACGGCCTCGCCGACGTCGCCGACGGCTTCGGCGGCGGCGCGACCCGGGCGCGCAAGCTCGAGATCATGCGCGACAGCCGCATCGGCGCCTATGGCGGCGCCGCCCTGGCGCTCTCGCTGATCCTGCGCGTCGCCGCGCTCGCCGCCCTGCTCGACCAGGGGCCCGGCTTCGCCATGGCCGGGCTGGTGCTGGCCGGGGCGGCCTCGCGCGCCTTCGCGCTCGCCCCGCTCGCCCTGCTCGGCCCCGCCCGCGCGGACGGGCTGGGCGCCGGCGTCGGCAGGCTCGGCGCCGGCGGCGCGCTCGCCGCGGCGGGCGCCGCGCTGATCGTCGGCGCCGGGCTCGGCCTCGGCGCGCTCGGCCTCGGGCGGGCGATCCTCGCCCTGCTGCTCGGGCTCGGCGCCGCGCTGGCGATGACCGCAATCGCCCGCCGCCAGATCGGCGGCCAGACCGGCGACGTCGCCGGCGCGGCGCAGCAGATCGCCGAAATCGCCTGCCTGTGCGGGCTTCTCATCGGCCGCGCCGCCGCCTAGATAGAGCGCCATGACCCTCGCCGCCGCTTCGGCTTCCACGCCCTGCGTCAAGACCTGCGTGATCGACCCGGCCTCCGGCCTGTGTATCGGCTGCGGGCGCACGCTCGCCGAAATCGCCGGCTGGGGCGGCCTCGACGAACAGCGCCGGCGGGCGATCATGGCCGGGCTCGACGCGCGGCTGGTCGCCGCGCGTTCGCGCGGGAGCCGCGGCCGCCGGCGGGAGGCGGGCGAGCCGGATTGATGCGCCACATCCCGCCGATCGCGCTGCTCGCCGCCGCCGCGCTGGCGCTCCTGCTCGTGCCCGCCGAGGCGCCGATCCTCGGCCTCGATCACGAGCGGTTCGCCCGCTGCGCGCTCGGCGCGGCGCTGGCGCTCTGGCTGCTGTTCGGCGGCCCCTGGCGGCTCGGCCCGGCCAATCTGGGGCGCGCGTTCGGCGGCGCGCTGACCTGGGCGGCGCTGATGCTGGCGCTGACCGGGCTCTACGCCTACCGCTTCGAATTCACCGATCTGGCCGACCGCGTCATCGCCGAACTGAACCCGGCCGAGCCGGTCGTCGGCCAGGGCGGCGAGGTCATCCTCACCCAAAGGCTCGGCGGCGAATTCGTCATCCCCGCCAGGGTCAACGACGTGCCGGCGACCTTCCTGTTCGACACCGGCGCCTCGACCGTCGTCATCCGCGCCCAGGACGCGCGAAAGATGGGGCTCGACGCGCCGGGCCTCGACTATGACGTGCGCGTCACCACCGCCAATGGGGCGACGATGGCCGCCGAGACCCGGCTCGACGAAATCGCCGTCGGCCCGATCGTGCTGCGCAACGTGCGCGCCCTGATCGCCCGCCCCGGCGCGTTGAACGAGAACCTGCTCGGCATGAGCTTCCTCGAGCGGCTGCGCGGCTATTCGGTCGAACGCGGTCGGCTGGTGCTGAAGGGGCGCTGACCCGGCTCAGGCCATCGACAGCGGCGCCGGCTCGCGCGCGACCTGGGCGAGCGCCTCGCGCAGGACTTCGAGCCCGGCCCCGCGCGCGGGCGCCAGCGTCGACAGCCTCTGGCGCCAGGCGCGCGCGCCGGGCCGCCCGGCGAACAGCCCCAAGAGATGGCGCGTCAGGTCGTGCAGGCGCGCGCCGCGGCCGAGCGCGCGCGCGACATGGGGCTCATAGGCCGCGATCGCCTCGAACCCGTCGGCGACCGGCGCCGGGGCGCCGAACAGCAGCGGATCGACCCCGATCAGCAATTCGGGCGCCTGATAGGCGGCGCGGCCGAGCATGACGCCGCCGACGACGCGCAGCTGCGCCTGCGCGGCGTCGAGATCGCGGATGCCGCCGTTGATCGCCACCGGCCAATCTCGATGGGCGCGCGCGAGCTGGTGGACGAGGCCGTAGTCGAGCGGCGGGATATCGCGATTGTCCTTCGGGCTCAGCCCCGCCAGCCAGGCCTTGCGGGCGTGGACGATCAGCGCCGCCGCCCCCGCCGCCTTCACCGTCGCCGCCAGCTCGAACAGCGCCTCGCCCGGGTCCTGGTCGTCGACCCCGATCCGGCATTTCACGGTGACGGGAACCGCGACGGCGGCCGCCATCGCCGCCACGCAATCGCCGACCAGCGCCGGCTCGCGCATCAGGCAGGCGCCGAAGCGGCCGCTCTGGACCCGGTCCGAAGGACAGCCGCAGTTCAGGTTGATCTCGTCATAGCCGAAATCGGCGCCGATGCGCGCGGCCTCGGCGAGCCGCGCCGGATCGGCGCCGCCGAGCTGCAGCGCGACCGGATGCTCATCGGGATCGAAGCCGAGCAGCCGTTGGCGCGGACCGAACACGACCGCGTCGGCGGTGACCATCTCGGTGTAGAGCCGCGCGCGCCGCGTCAGCAGGCGATGGAACACGCGGCAATGCCGATCCGTCCAGTCCATCATCGGGGCGACCGAGAATCGCCAGGGTCCGGCGTCGGCGCCATGGTCTTGCTTCACTCGGATCGATTCCTTCGCATTCACGCCGGGGTCTCGCCGGCTCGACCAGTAGTCTGCGCGCCCGGCGGCGGAAGCCGGGCTGCTCGGCGTCGCCCGGCCGATCCTCCCGCCGCTCCAGACCCAGGACGCTGGTCCGCCAGCCCGGCGGATCGTGGGTGTAGCACAAGCCGACGAGCGCGCGCAGACCGTCTTCGCGCCCAAGATTGCGGATCGGCGCGCGGCCGCCGGTTGGGTTTGCGCGAAGGCGCTCCCATATTGGCCGTCACGACCGCCGGCCGGCGGCCAGCCCGCGATCCCCCGACCGCCGCGCGACGCGGCGCCCCCCGATCCGAACCCCCCGCGCGACGAGTGACCGATGGAGCCTCGCATGAAGCTGTCGATTTCGCTTACCGTCAACGGCGTCCCGCGCGAAGTCGCGCTCGACGACCCGCGGGTGACGCTGCTCGATCTCCTGCGCGAACGGCTCGACCTGACCGGGACCAAGAAGGGCTGCGACCGCGGCCAGTGCGGCGCCTGCACAGTCCTCGTCGACGGGCGACGCATCAATTCCTGCCTCGCCCTGGCGCTGTCCTGCGCCGGCGCGCAGATTCTCACGATCGAGGGCGTCGCCCACGGCGACGCGCTCCATCCCGTCCAGGCCGCCTTCATCGCCCATGATGCGTTCCAGTGCGGCTTCTGCACGCCGGGCCAGATCATGAGCGCGATCGGCCTGATCGGCGAAGGCCAGGCGGGCGAGGATCCCGAGCGGGTCCGCGAGGGCATGAGCGGCAATCTGTGCCGCTGCGGCGCCTATGCCGGAATCACCGCGGCGGTGCTCGACGCCCAGGCGCGGCTCGCCGAGCGTGAGCGGGAGCATGCGGCATGAACCTCTTCGACTATGTCAGGCCGTCGACGATCGCCGAGGCGGTCGCGGCCGGCTCGGCGCCGGGCGCCGCGTATCTCGCCGCCGGCACCAATCTGCTCGACCTGATGAAGGCCGGGGTCGCCCGCCCGAGCCGGCTCGTCGACGTCAGCCGGCTTCCCGGCCTCGACCGGATCGAGGCCCTCTCGGGCGGCGGCGTGCGGATCGGCGCGCTCGTGCGCAACGCCGATCTCGCCCATGATCCGGGCTTCGCCCGACGCTTTCCTGTTGTCGCCGAGGCGCTGCTGTCGGGCGCTTCGGCGCAACTCCGCAACGCCGCGACAACAGGCGGCAATCTCCTGCAGCGCACCCGATGCGGCCATTTCTACGACGTCGGGAGCCCCTGCAACAAGCGCGAGCCGGGCGCCGGCTGCGCGGCGCGCGGCGGCGAGACCCGCCTGCACGCCGTGCTCGGCTGGAGCCAGAGCTGCATCGCGACCAATCCGTCCGATTTCTGCGTGCCGCTCGCCGCGCTCGACGCGGTCGTCGAGATCGAGGGCGAAAAGGGACGCCGCGAGGTCGCCCTCGAAGCCTTCCACCGCCTGCCCGGCGATGCGCCCGAGCGCGACAGCGCGCTCGAGCCGGGCGAACTGATCCTCGCCGTCCGCCTGCCGGCGGAGGCGGCCGCCTTCGCGGGCCACGCGCGCTATCTCAAGGTTCGCGACCGGGCGTCCTACGCTTTCGCGGTCGCATCCGCGGCCGCGGCGCTGCGGATCGAGGGCGGCGCGATCGTCGAGGCGCGCCTCGCGCTCGGCGGCGTCGCGGCCCGGCCCTGGCGCGCCCGCGCCGCCGAGGCGACGCTCGCCGGCGCGCGGCCGGACGTCGCCGCGTTCCGCCGCGCGGCCGAGGCGGCGCTCGCCGACGCCGCCCCGTCGGGCGACAATGCGTTCAAGATCGAGCTTGCGCGACGGATCGTGACGCGCGCGCTCAGCCTCGCCGCGGCGGGAACGCCCGCGCGGGCGCCGGCGCTTCCCGCTTCTCCGTTCGCCGTCGTTTCCGGAGACCTCGCCCATGTCTGAGATCGCGCTCACCCAGGCGCCGGCCCATCTCCGGCACGGCTCCAACATCGGCCAGCCGCTGACCCGGCGCGAGGGGATCCTGAAAGTGACCGGCGGCGCCCGTTACGCGGCCGACAACCACCCGCACGGCATGCTCTACGCGGTGCTGGCGGCGAGCGCGATCGCCCGCGGCCGGGTCGCCTTTCTCGACGTGGCGGCGGCCAAGGCGCATCCCGGCGTCATCGCGGTGATGACCCCCGCCGACAAGCCGAAGCTCGCCCAGGACCCGGACGCCAAGCTGCATCCGTTCATGTTCCGGCTCGACCTCCTGCAGAACGACAAGGTGCGCTATGTGAACCAGCCGATCGCGGTGGTGATCGCCGAGACCCTCGAGGCCGCCACCGAGGGCGCCGCGCTGCTGGCGCCGCGCTACGAGGCCGAGCCGGCGCGCGTCGGCCTCGACGGCGCGCCGAGCTTCGTGCCGCCCGGCGTCGGGGTCGGCAATCCCGCCGAGGTTCGGCGCGGCGACGTCGAGGCGGGGCTCGCGGCGGCGGCGACCCGCATCGAGGCGACCTACGAGACGCCGGCCCAGTTCCACAATGCGATGGAGCCGCATGCGATCGTCGCCGCATGGGACGGCGAGCGGCTGTCGATCGACACGCCGAGCCAGGGCCTCGCCCTCGCCCAGGGGCGGCTCGCCGGGCTGTTCGGCATCCCGCCGGCCGACATCCTCATCCGCAGCCCGTTCCTCGGCGGCGGATTCGGCTCCAAGGGCCTGCTCTCCGGGCCTCAGATCCTCGGCGTCATGGCGGCCAAATTCGTCGGCCGGCCGGTCAAGCTCGTCCTGCGCCGCAGCCAGATGTACGGCCCGGTCGGCCATCGCCCGCCGACGCGACAGACCCTGCGGCTCGGCGCGACCCGCGACGGCGCGCTGACCGCGATCGCCCATCACACCAAGACCGCGTCGAGCACGTTCGACGATTTCTTCGAGCCCGCCTCCGACATTTCGCACACGCTCTACGCCAGTCCTGCGATTGCGACTTCGCACGAGGCGGTCCGGCTCGACACGGGCACGCCGATGTTCATGCGCGCGCCCGGCGAGGCGACCGGTTCGATCGCCCTCGAGAGCGCGATCGACGAGATGGCGCAGGCCTGCGGCGCGGACCCGCTCGCGTTCCGCCTGAAGAACTACGCCGAGCTCGAGCCGATCTCCGGCAAGCCGTTCTCCTCGAAGGCGCTGCGCGAATGCTATGGGCAGGGCGCCGCGCGCTTCGGCTGGGCGCGCCGCCCGCTCGCGCCGCGCCAGATGCGCGACGAGGCCGGCCTGCTCGTCGGCTGGGGCGTCGGCACCGCGACTTTTCCCGCGCTGATGTTCCAGGCCGCGGCGCGCGCGATCCTGCGCGCCGACGGAACCGGCGTCATGGAGATCGGGGCCCAGGACATGGGCCAGGGCGCCGCGACCGCGCTCGCCCAGATCGCCGCCGACGGCCTCGGGCTCGACATCGACGCGGTGTCGTTCCGGTCCGGCTCGTCCGACCTGCCGGACGCCGGAATCGCCGGCGGCTCGGCCCATACCGCGACCGCCGGCATGGCGGTCCACGACGCCGGCGCCAATGTGATCGCCAGGCTCGCCGATCTGGCGACCGGCGACCGGCGCTCGCCGCTGTTCGGCGCCGGCAACGCCGGGGTCGTCGCGCGCGGCGGCCGGCTGTTTCGTCGCGACGACGAGAGCCGCAGCGAGAGCTACGCGGAAATTCTCGCCCGCGCCGGCCTCGCGCAGGTGGAGGCGCCGGGCCGCAGCGCGGCCAATCCGGCCTCGCTGGCGACCTATGCGATGCATGCGCATGGGGCGGTGTTCGCCGAGGTCAAGATCGATCCCGAACTCGGCCAGATCCGGGCCACCCGTCTCGTCGGCGCTTTCGCCGCGGGCCGGGTCATCAATCCGCGACTCGTGCGCAGCCAGTACTATGGCGGCATGATCTGGGGCGTCTCGTTCGCGCTGCACGAGCGCGCCATCGTCGATCCGCGCTCGGGGCGGGTCATGAACGACGATCTCGGCGAATATCACGTGCCGGTCAACGCCGACATTCCCTCGCTCGAGGCCATTCTCGTCGAGGAGCACGATCCGCACGTCAACGCGCTCGGCATCAAGGGCGTCGGCGAGATCGGGGTCACGGGGACCGCCGGCGCCGTCGCCAACGCCATATGGCACGCGTCCGGAATTCGTGTTCGGCGGTTTCCGATCACGCTCGACCAGCTGATCGACGCGCCCGCCGGCTGAACGCGCTCGGCCGCCGCCATCCGAGTTCAGGCGCGCCGCAGCACGACCAATCCGGACGACGGCACGACGACGGTCAGGGCGCCGGCGCGGGCCGGGATCGCGCCGCCGGCATTGCCGACGTTCCAGCCGCCATAGGCCTGTGCGTCGCTGTTGAAAATCTCGACCCAGCCCGCGTCGCCCAAGCGGTCGTCGCGCAGCTGGTAGCCGTCGCCGAACGCCGCCGCGCCGAGGCATCCGACGATCAGATAGTCGTCGTGGTCATCCCATCGGTGGAAGGCGATGACCCGATTCTGGTCGTCGGCGACCGTCACCTCGATGTTGCGGGATCGGATCGCCGGATGGCTCTTGCTGAGCCGGATCAGGTCCTTGTAATAGCCGAAGAGAAGCGCGCCGGTTCCCGCGGCGTCGCCGAGAATGTCCTCCCGATTCTGGAGGAAGCTGTCGTAGCGATAGAGCTTGGCGGCGCCGATCTCCTCGCCCATGAAGAACATCGGCGCGCCGGCGCTGAGCAGCGCCATTCCGGCCGCGAACCGCACCCGCGCCTCCGCCCACCGCCGAGTGTCGCCGACGAGCGGCGCGCCGTTGACCGCCAGCCAGATCGTCCGCGCCGAACCGTCGCGATTGCCGCAATCGTCGTGGGACTCGTTGTAGACGACCTTGGCGTTCGCGCTCGCCCGCAGCGCGCCGGCGAAATCATCCATCGCGAGCGGGCGCGCGTCGCCATAGCCCGCCTGCTTGACGAGTTCGGCATAGCCGCCGCCCTCGAACTCGACGAGGTTGTGGTGGAAGTCCGCATACCAGGTCGCGTCGAACCCGAGCCCGTCGCCGTCGAGGCTCGGCTGCGTCAGCGCCGGCCAGTCGGAATAGTCTTCGGCGGTCAGGAACAGGCCCGGCTTCAGCAGCCGCATCGTCCTGGTCCATTGCCGAAGAAACTTGGCGCCGAACGCCGCCGCGCGTCCGGCCGGTCGGCCATTGGCGTGGATCGCCGGGTATTGGTGGATCGAGCTGGTCTGATCGAGCCGGAAGCCGTCGACGTGGCACATGGCGACCAGCCAGGCCGCGCTGCTGACGAACAGCTGGCGGACCATCTCGACGTCGTAGCGCGGCGCCCAGCCGCTCGAGAGGTTGTCGATGTAGCCGCCGGACGGATCCGGATAGTCCGAGGGCGCGCCCTCGTACCAGAAATAGATGTTGTGGACAGGATCGTCGGAGTCGAACGCCCATTCCACGCGTTCGCCGTCCGGATCGAAATGATTGTAGCAAACGTCGAGGATGACCGCGATCCCCCTGCGATGGCAGGCCCGGACGAACGCTTTCAGGCGGTCGGTTCCGCCGGCGGCCTGGTCGATGGCGAAGAAATGCGAAGTGCCGTAGCCCCAGTTCGCCTTGCCTTCGAATTCGGCCATGGGCATCAGCTCGACCGCGTTCACGCCGAGATCGGCGAGATGATCGATGAACGCGATCGCATCGTCGAGCGTCCCGGGATCCGGCGCGCCATAACCGAGCGCGCCGACGTGCAATTCGTAGATGACGAGATCCTGCAGCCGCGTCGGCAGCGGACTCTCCACAACGAATTCGTCGCGCCAGAACTCGTCCGCCGGGGTCTGGCGACCCGGACCGGTCGTCACGCAGTCGGGATCGCAGACCACAGAGCAGCTCGGCGGCCCGTCCAGCGCGTCGGGCGGACCCGGATAGGCCTTGCCGCCCGGGTCGAAATCGCCCTTCCCGATCTGCGCCCGCGAGTGGATGTCGGTGCGGAACGCCAGCGCGCCGTCGTCCTTGGCGATTCGGAACATGTAGGGCGCGCCGACCAGCCCGGAGAACGCCGACAGCGCGGGATCGTCGCCCGGACCGATGGTCCAGACGCCCTGGTCGTCGCGGTTCATGGGCAACAGCCTCACGGCGCCCTCGCCGTCGTCGGCGATATAGCCGCGCGCCGGATCGGCCAGCGCCAGATCGACCGCCCTCGCGTTCGGCGCCCACAGCGAGAATCGCAGGCCCGGCGCCTGCCCGGGGACTTGCTGCTTCGAGGCGCCCAGACGGTGGCAGTGGGTGAGATAATAGACCTCGGTCGAGCCGCCTTCCCGCAGGACGAACGATCGTTCGCGCGACGTGGAGTTCTCGTCGTCGGCCTCGCTGGCGATCGCCCACAGATTCACGCCCGCCGGCCCGTCGAGCATGACCCCCCAGCCGAACGCGGCGCCGATCCCGGATTCGTCGAATCGAATCTCGGCCTCGAACGCGGGGCAGCCCTCAGGGTCGACCGCCGGGGCCATCGGCGTCGTCGACCAGGCGGACACGGCGCGGCCCGCGGCGTCCCAGCCGCCTTGCAGCCGGACGTTGGAAAACGGATTGCTCATCAGCCCGGGGCGGAAACTGAACCGCACGGTCGCAGCGCACATCGACGGCTCCCTGTTCCTGGAACGTCACGGCGCCGGCCCTGCGCGCACCGGCCGCTCAGGGCGCGGTCCGTATCCCCTCGCGCTCCGCGCGATCGATCAGCAGGCTCGCATCCTCGGGCAAGAGATAGCGCTGGGCGACGAGGCTTTCGGCGGCTTTACGGAATGCCGCGAGATAAATCTCCCGCGTGGGGTAGCGTTCCTCGATCGACGGGCGCGGATCGCCCGCGGCGAGGCGCTCGGCGCGGGTCGCCGCGAAGGGGATGAAACTGCCCTGGAGGTTGCACATGCCGCCTTCGAACCGGTCCTTGCGCCCGAGGTTCCACCCGGTATAGGAGCCGATCGGCGTCTGGGCGAACACCGACCTCACGCCCGCCAGATCGTTGCCGTCGGCGTCGACCTGCATTTCGAGCACGCCATAGCTCGCCGTCCCGACCGAGGGCGGCTCGCGGGTGATGATTCCGCTGGTGTCGCCCGCGCGGTAGAGCGGGCCGAAATCGAGCGGGTGCAGGGTGTCGTAGACGCGCATCGGCGAGACCGCCGGGCGCTCGACCCCGCCGTAGGCGTTGGCGGGGATTGCGGGGAAGCGCACCTGATCGGGCGGCACGAGCGTCCCGTCGGCGATGCGCGGCACGGCGCTCGCGGGCGGCGGCGCGTCGTCGCGCACCCAGGCGGTCAGCGCGGTCAGCAGCGCGCGCATCGTCCACAGCTGCGGATTGGGGTTGGGCTGCTGCTGGCAATTGCCGAACGGCGCATGGGTCGCGAGCGGCAAGGGGGCCGGCCCGTGCTGGGTGCTCGCCATGATGAAGGTCCGCACCTCGGGCGGATCGGGGACGTCGCGCAGGCCGAGCGGATCGGTCAGGCCGAGCGACTGGCGTCCCTCCCACATTTCGAGCGCGGTGGCGACGTGAAAGATTCGCGGACAGGTGTCCGTCGCCGCGCACCGGTCGAGCACGCCGCCGGCGCGCCCGGTGAGCGGGTCCGCCTGTTTGGGGTAGGAGAACGGGAAATCGTAGGCGGGATAGAGATGATCGGTCTGCTCGCCCCAGGCGCGCACGGGCTGGCCAAATCGGACGTTCAGCGGCATCAGCCCGCCGCCGATGTGGGGATAGGCGCCGTCGAACACGCGCCGGCCCGCTTCGTCGCGATTGAAGCCGAGCGCGAGAAAGCTGCGGATCATCCGGCCGCTCTGCGAGGTCCCTTCGATGATCGCCAGATTGTCGGGCCGATAGACCGGATTGGCGGCGCCGACGTCGTCGGTGGCTTCATTGCGCAGGAAGGCGCCGAGATCGCGCGTCGCCGCGAAGCCGAGGCCGCCGACCGTCGGGTCCTTGGCCCGATAGATCAGTTCATAGAGCCGCCCCGGCTGGAAGCCGGCGGGATAGCACAGGGTCCGCTCGTCCGGAACGGCCGGCCTGCCGGGCTCGCAGGCGCCGAAGCTCCATTCGTCGTTGGCGATCTGTCGGCGCGGGTCCTGCTCGCGCGCGCGCGCGGTCAGGCTCGGCAGGAAGCCGTCGGGGAACGGCGCGCGATTGTCGAGGCCCGCGGTCGGATAGCTGTCGTAGCTGCCCGGCGGGTAGTTCTGAATCTGCTGGCTGAGGCCGATCGGCACGCTCGCGGCCGGCGCCGGCGCGACGATTTCCGAGCGCACGATTCCGGTGACGGCCGATCCGTCATGCCGATGGGCCACGATCGGCGGCATCCCCAGCCGGTTCATGCCGGCGCCGACGTCCATCTCCCATCCGAACCAGACCATCGTGTAGCCGGCGCGCATCAGCCAGCCGTCGCCCGGTCCGCTCAGGCCGTAGCGGTTGGCGAGGCTCCCGGCGACGCCCTCGTTGAAAGCGCTCGGCGCCAGCTTGTTGCCGCGGTTGACGACCTCGAACAGGAGGATGCGATTGGCGCCCGCCATGTCATCGGGCGCGAGCAGCTCGATATTGGTCGCGTATTCGACCATCCCGCGCGCGTCGCGCGGGGCGAGATCGATGTCCTGGATGATCGAATTGGCGGGATCGGCCGGGTCGAGCTCGCCGAAGACCCGGCCGACGACATGGCGATAGGACCCGGCCCGGCCGAACGACTCGCCGCCGAACGCCGGCTCCGACTTCTGGATTTCGATCCGGATGATCCGCGCCTCGCCGCCGGCGGCGGATAGCGCCAGCGCCAGAACCGCCAATCCCGCGCAGGCGAGCCCCCGTTTCATGGTCCTCCCCAGCCGCCTCCGCCTCGATCGCCCCATCATAGGACGGCGTCCGTCGGCGGCGCCAGCCCGATTCCCGGCGAGCCGCCGGCGTCGGACGCGGGCGCCGGGTTCATCGCGCCCGGCGCGCCGCGCCGACGACGACCGCCAGCGCGACGCCCGCCGCCGCCAGACCCGCCATCGCCAGATAGGCGACCTCGCCGAATCCGGCGTAGAGCGGCCCGCTCAGCGTCACCGTCACGGCGCTGACGCCGGCGACCGCGGCGGCGAGCCAGCCCTGGGCGCGGGCGCGGATCGCATGGGGCGCAAGCTCGAAAATGAGGTACATCGAGCCCATGTGGGTCGCGGCGAAACTGAGGCCGTGGCTGGCCTGGGCCAGCGCCAGCAGGACCACGCCGGGGTCGCTCGCCATCGCCAGCCAGCGCAGGATCGCCGCAGCGCCGCCGAGCGCCATGAGTCCGGCCGCCCGGTCCGGCCCCGCGCCCCACCGCCCGACCAGGGCGAAGAACATCGTCTCCGCGGCGACGCCGAGCGCCCAGGCCGCGCCGACGAAGGCGTTCGAATGGCCCTCGCGCGCCCAGTGCAGCGAGCCGAACGTGTTGACCATGGCGTGGCTCGCCTGGATCAGCGCCGCCGCGGCCATGACGGCGAACAGCATTCCGCGCCGGGGCGCGCGCGCCGGCGCCGCTTCGGCGAGCGCCGGCGCCTGGGCGAGCGCGCCGAGCGGCGCGGCGTAGAGCGCGGCGCCGACCGACAGCAGCGCGAAGGTCGCCAGGCCGTAGGGGATGGCGGCGACGGAGGTCAGGCTGAGGAACAGGCCCGCCAGGACATTGCCGACGATCAGGAAGCCCGAGCCCCATTTGCGGATGCGGCCATATCCGATCTGGCTCGCCCGCCCGCTCGCGCGCGGCCGCGCCGCGCCGGGGCCATGGTCGCGCGCGCGCAGGACCGCGAAGGTCAACGCGTCGCACAGCGGCATCGCCACGCCCTGCGCGCAGGAATAGAGCGTCACCGCCACGAAAATCGGGGCGAAGCCGGCGGTGAAGATCATCGCCCCGGCGAGCGCCGTCATCAGGATCAGCGCGCCGGCGACCACGCCGATGAAATCGCCCGACTTGTCCGCCCAGCGCGCCGAAAGCGGCGTCGACAGCACGCGCAGGAACTGCGGCGCCGCCAGCACGAAGGCGATGGCGCGATCGTCGAGGCCGCGCGACCCGAGCCAGACCGGCAGGAAGGGTAGCTGCACGCCGAGCGTCAGGAACGTCGCCGCGTAGAGGAGCGCCAAGCGGAATTCGCCGTCGCGACCCTTCGCCGCCGGACCCATGCTCAGTCCATGACCGCCGCTCGCAGGATGCACACCATCGTCGCATGGGCCGGCTTGGAGGAAGCGTTGCGGATGCGATGGGGCAGATCGCAGCGATAGCGCAGGGTCTCGCCCGCGCGCGCGGTCTGCGTGGCGCCGCCGACCTCGATCTCCAGATCGCCGTCGAGGACGGAGAGGCATTCGATCGAGCCGCGCTGGTGCGCGTCCGATTCCAGCAGGCCGCGCGGCTCGGCCTGGAAATCATACCATTGCAGCCAGTCGACCGTCTTGATCCAGCCGATCACCGCCAGCCGGCACAGGCCGTCGTCGGAGACGAGGATCGGCGTGTCGCCGCGGCTCGAGCGTTCGATGAACGGTCCCTCCTCCGCGCCCTGCAGGACCGATTCGATGGAAACGTCGAGCGCATGGGCGAGCCGCCAGATGGTCGTCAGGGTCGGATTGGTCTCGTTGCGCTCGATCTGCGAAATGATCGATTTGGCGACGCCCGACTGCGTGGACAATTCCGACAGCGACAGATTGTAGCTCTTGCGCAGGCGCTGCACGGTGCGCCCGAGCTGGCCCGACAGCGCGGCGGCGCCCGCCTCCAGCACCTTGGCCTTGTCCTTGCCTTCGACGCCCATCGCGCGATCCCGAGCCGGCTTTCCCCAAGGTGAATACCTTTTGCCATGATAGACGAAGCCGGACGATTTATCGAACGGCCGCCTGGGGCGGCCGCGCAATCGCCGTCGATGCGATCGGGAAATTCGCTGCGGGCGAACGTCAGAGCGGAGCGGGGCGCGATCCGATCGGCGGAGTTCAGAACGCGCCGGGAAAGGCGCCGCCGTCGATGAGAATGTTCTGGCCGGTGATGTAGCCGGCCTGCGCGCTGGCCAGGAACGCGCACAGCTGGCCGAATTCGGCGGCCTGACCGAAGCGCCCGGCCGGGATCGCGGCCTCGCGCTCCGCCCTGATCTTCGCCTCGTCGAGCCCGCGCGCCTCGGCCTGCCTGGCGAGGCCGACGCGGATGCGGTCGGTGTCGAACGCGCCCGGCTGGATCGAATTGATCGTGACGTTGGCGCGCGCGAGCGCGCGGGCGGTGGCGGCGAGGAAGGCGGTGAGGCCGGCGCGGGCGCCCGAGGAGACGTCGAGCCCGGCGAGCGGGGCGCGCACCGAGGCGGAGGTGATGTTGACGATCCGCCCGAATCCGCGCGCCTTCATGCCCGGCGCGACCGCCTGGGTCAGCGCGATCGGCGTCAGCATGTTCGCCTCGAGGCCGCGCAGCAGATCCTCGCGGGTGATCGATTCGAACGGCTGCGGCGGCGGTCCGCCGTTGTTGTTGACGAGAATGTCGGGTTCCGGACAGGCGGCGAGCAGCGCGGCGCGCACCGCGGGATCGCCGACATCGCCGGGAACGGCGACCACGACGGCGCCGGTCGCCCGAATCTCCTGCGCGGTCGCCTCGAGGCGCGCGGCGTCGCGGCCGTTGACGAAGACGGCGCAGCCCGCTTGCGCGAGCGCCGTCGCGCAGGCCTTGCCGAGACCCTTGCTGGAGGCGCAGACGATCGCCTTGCGGCCCGCAATGCCCAGATCCATCCGATGAACCCCTTCGAGAGCTTCGCGCCATTGTGACGGCGTGCGCCCGCCGCGACAAGCGTGAATGTCAGTGGCTGGCGCTGCGCGCGCGCTCGCCGCCGGAACCGCGCCGCCTCCCGGACGTTCGCCGAAGCCATGCCGCGAGGGCAATGAGGAACGCCGTGAACCCGTCGACAGCTCAGGGTCGTGCGAGAGCCGTCGGCATCCGGCCGCTCCAGTGCCTCAACTTCTTCATGGCCGACATGCAGGCCGGCGTCGGGCCGTTCCTCGGCGTGTTCCTGCTCGCCCACGACTGGCGGAGCGGACCGATCGGCACGGTGATGACCATCGGCGGCGTCGCGGGCATGCTGATGACCGCGCCGGCGGGCGCGCTGGTCGACGGGACCACCCACAAGCGCGCCTATGTCATCGCACCGGGAATCTGCACGGTGCTGGCCTCGATGATCATCCTGCTGTCGCAGCAATTCTGGCCGGTCGCCGCCTCCCAGGTCGCCACCGCGATCGCCGGCGCCGCGATCGGGCCCGCGGTCAACGGCATCACCCTCGGGCTCGTCCGGCAGGCCGGCTTCGCCGGGCAGACCGGGCGCAATCAGGCGTTCAATCACGCCGGCAACATGGTCGGCGCCGGCCTGTCGGGGCTGCTCGGCTGGAAATTCGGCCTGCCCGCGGTATTCTGGCTCGCCGCCGCGTTCGGCGTCGCCTCGATCGTCTCGGTCCTCATGATCCCGCGCGCCGCGATCGACGACGGGGCGGCGCGCGGGCTGAAGGACGGCGAGGAGGACGGCGCCGAGGCGAGCGGCTTCAAGGTGCTGGCCGAGTGCAAGCCGCTGCTGGTCCTGGCGGCGGCGCTCCTGCTGTTCCATCTCGGCAATGGCGCGATGCTGCCGCTCTATGGCATGGCCGTCGTCGCCGCCGGGCATGGCGATCCCTCCAGCTTCGTCGCGCTCACCATCGTGGTGGCGCAGGGCGTCATGATCGCCGCCTCGCTCGCCGCCATGCGGATGATCGAAAAGGAAGGGGCCTGGGTCGTGATGCTGATCTCGTTCCTCGCGCTTCCCGTCCGCGGCCTGCTCGCCGCCCATCTCATCCTCGATTGGGGCGTCTATCCCGTCCAGATGCTCGACGGCGTCGGCGCCGGGCTGCAGAGCGTGGCGGTTCCGGTGCTGGTGGCGCGCATTCTCAACGGCACGGGGCGGGTCAATGTCGGCCAGGGCGCGGTCATGACCGCCCAGGGCGTCGGCGCCTCGCTGAGCCCCGCGATCGGCGGCTGGATCGCGCAGGGGATCGGCTATGGCGCGACCTTCATGATCCTCGGCGGCTTTGCGCTCGGCTCGATCGCGCTCTGGATCGGCTTTGCCGGGACCTTGCGGCCGGCCTGCGCGAGAAGGGCGCCGACCGCCCTGGAAGCCGCCGCAGCCGGAGCCTCGCCATGACCGAGCCCGACGGCGCACCCGCCTTCGCTGTCATCGGCGGCCTCCGGGCCACGGATGCGAAACAGCAAGCCCAGGTCGATTCCCGCTCGATCGTCACCCGGATCGAAACGGGCCGCGCGAAGCGTCCGGATTTCGCCGCGCCGCCCGCGGACCCCGCGGACAATGGCCCGTCCGGGGCGCAACCCGGGTCCGACCGCGCGGCCGCCCCGCCGACGATAGCCGAACCTCCTCGATGTCCCCCGCAGCGCTGACCTGGACGATCGCGGGATCGGCGACCGCCGGCGTGATCCTGCGGCCGTTCGGCCTGCCGGAGGCGATCTGGGCGGTCGCCGGCGCGGCGCTGATCGTCGTTCTGCGCCTGCTCTCGCCGCAGGATGCGCTGATCGGAATCGGCAAGGGCGTCGACGTCTATCTGTTCCTGACCGGCATGATGCTGCTGGCGGAGGTCGCCCGCAAGGAGGGGCTGTTCGACTGGCTCGCCGCCCGCGCGACGCGCGGCGCGCGCGGCTCCGCGGCCCGCCTGTTCCTGCTCGTCTACGGGGTCGGCGCGCTGGTGACCACGTTCCTCTCCAACGATGCGACCGCGGTCGTGCTGACGCCCGCCGTCGCCGCCGCGGTCAAGGCGGCGAAGGCGAAGGAGCCCCTGCCCTATCTGCTGATCTGCGCCTTCATCGCCAATGCGGCCTCGTTCGTGCTGCCGATCTCCAATCCGGCCAATCTCGTCATCTACGGCGCCCACATGCCGCCGCTGCTGGCGTGGCTGCCGCGCTATCTGCCGGCCTCGGCGCTGGCGATCCTCGCCACCTACCTTGCGCTGCGATGGACGCAGCGCGCGGCGCTGCGCCAGGCGATCGCCGAAGACGCGCCGCTCGCCGATCTCACCCGCGCCGGCAGGATCGCCGCCGCGGGGATCGCGGCGACCGCGGTCGCGCTGCTCGCCGCCTCGGCGCTCGACGTCCAGCTCGGCCTGCCGACCGCCATCGCGGGCGCGGCGACCGCCGCGGCTGTGCTGCTGGTCGAACGCAAGGGGCCGTGGGACACGATCAAGGACGTTTCCTGGGGCGTGCTGCCGCTGGTCGCCGGCCTGTTCGTCCTCGTCGAGGCGCTCGACAAGAGCGGCCTCATCGGCATGCTCGGCGCCCTGCTCCACGACGGCGCGCAGCGCTCCGGCGCCGGCGCCGCCTGGGCGGCCGGCGCTGCGATCGCGCTGGCGAGCAACCTCATGAACAATCTCCCGGCTGGGCTGATCGCGGCGGGCGCGGTGCGGGACGCCCATGCCCCCGACGGCGTGACCCGCGCCGTGCTCATCGGCGTCGACCTCGGGCCCAACCTTTCCGTGACCGGCTCGCTGGCGACGATCCTCTGGCTGACCGCGCTGCGCCGCGAAGGCCTGAACGTCGACGCCTGGACCTTTCTGAAGCTCGGCGCGTTGGTGATGCCGCCCGCGCTGCTGCTCGCGCTCGCGGGGTCGATGGGGTTCGGCTGAACAGGCGAGAGGAGACAGGCGATGCAGAACGTCGGCGCTGGCTGGCTCGGCGGCATCGCGCTCGCCGCGCGTTTGCGATCCGGGCGGCGCCGGCGGAGCGCCCGCGCCCGGGAGTCATCGCAATGACATCAGAATCTGGCCAATGAGGCGCAGCGGCCAGCGAGGCGCGCGAACATTCGAGGCGGCATTGGCCAAACAGCACGACGGCGTCACGCGCTATCGCACGATCTTCATGTCGGATCTCCACCTCGGCACCCGCGGCTGCCAGGCGGAGCTGATGCTCGACTTCCTGCGCGTCCATGACGCGGACACGATCTATCTGGTCGGCGACATCGTCGATGGCTGGCGGCTGAAATCCGGCTGGTACTGGCCGCAGGCCCACAACGACGTGATCCAGAAGCTGCTGCGCAAGGTCCGCCGCGGCGCGCGGATGATTTTCGTCCCCGGCAATCATGACGAATTCGGCCGCCAGTTCCTCGGCCTGACCTTCGGCGGGATCGAGATCGTCGGCGACACGATGCATACGACCGCGGACGGCCGCCGGTTCCTGGTCATCCACGGCGATCAGTTCGACGTGATCGTGCGGCACGCCCGATGGCTCGCCTTCTTCGGCGACTGGGCCTACGAGACGGCGCTGTTCGTCAACACCCATTTCAACCGGCTGCGCCGGCTGCTCGGCTTCGACTATTGGTCGTTTTCCGCCTGGGCCAAGCTGAAAGTCAAGAACGCGGTCAATTTCATCGGCAGCTTCGAGCGCGAACTCGCCGCCGAAGCGCGGCGTCGCGGCGCCGACGGCGTGATCTGCGGCCACATCCATCACGCGGCGATCCGGGAGATCGAAGGGATCGCCTATGTGAACACCGGGGACTTCGTCGAGACCTGTTCGGTCGTGGTCGAGCACGACGACGGCCGGCTGGAAATCCTCCTCTGGGCCGATCTCACGGCGCGGGCGGGCGCGCCGATGCGAGCCGCGCCGGCGGCCGCCGCGGCCGAGGCCGAGGCGGCCTGAGGCGAACCTGATCGCCGCGCGCGGCGCCCGCAGGTCAAGCGCGTCGTTCATTCCGGCATCCTTTGCTGCGCGCTCCCAACGCCCCGCTTGACAGCCGCGGCGGGCGTCGGGTTCCATCGCGCCGTCAGGGAGCAGCCCGATGTCCGAACGCGATCCGGTCGTCATCGTCGCCGCCGTGCGCACGCCGCTCGGCCGGTTTCTCGGCGACCTCGCGGGGCTGCCGGCGCCCCGGCTGGGATCGCACGCGATCCGCGCGGCGCTGGATCGCGCGGGATTGGCGCCCGCGCGCGTCGACGAGGCGCTGATGGGCTGCGTCCTCCCGGCCGGCCAGGGCCAGGCGCCGGCGCGCCAGGCCGCGCGCGGCGCCGGATTGCCCGATTCCACCGGCGCCACCACGATCAACAAGGTCTGCGGCTCCGGCATGAAGGCGACCATGCTCGCCCATGACCTGATCCGCGCCGGCTCGGCCGAAATCGTCGTCGCCGGCGGCATGGAATCGATGTCCAACGCGCCCTATCTGCTCGCCAAGGCGCGCGGCGGCTATCGCATGGGCCACGACCGCCTGTTCGACCACATGATGCTCGACGGTCTGGAGGACGCCTATGAGAGCGGGCGCTCGATGGGCGATTTCGGCGAAGCGACCGCGCAGGCCTATCAGTTCAGCCGCGCCGAGCAGGACGCCTATGCCGCGCGCAGCCTCGGCCGGGCGAAGGCGGCGATCGAGCAGGGCGCCTTCGGCGCTGAAATCGCCGCGGTGACCGTGAAGGCCAGGGGCGGCGACCGGATCGTCGCCGACGACGAGAACCCGCTCAAGGTTTCGGCCGACAGGATCGCCGGCCTCAAGCCCGCCTTCCGGCCCGACGGCACGATCACCGCCGCCAGTTCCTCCGCCAACGCCGACGGCGCCGCGGCGCTCGTGCTGACCCGGCGCTCGATCGCCCGGCGCGACGGCCTGCCGATCCTGGCGGAAATCCGCGCCCATGCGACCCACGCCCAGGCGCCCGAATGGTTCGCGACGGCGCCGATCCCGGCCATTCGCAAAGTGCTGGAAAAGGCGGGCTGGGGGGTCGGCGACGTCGATCTGTTCGAGATCAACGAGGCCTTCGCGGTCGTCGCGATGGCGGCGCAGCGCGACCTCGGCATCGCCGACGACCGCCTCAACGTCCACGGCGGCGCCTGCGCGCTCGGCCATCCCATCGGCGCCACCGGCGCGCGGATCATCGTGACGCTGCTGCACGCGCTCGCGCGGGCGGGAAAGACGCGCGGCGTCGCCTCGCTGTGCATCGGCGGCGGCGAAGCGACCGCGATCGCCGTCGAGCGGCCGGCGCCCTGACGCTGCGCGCGTCGATCCCGCGCGAGTCCGCCTTGGCCATTTCAGGATCGGCCGCCCCTGCTTTCGACAGCCCGGCCTTCGACGTCCGGGACGTCGACGCGGCATCGCCATGCGACGCTGTGGCAAGCGGCGTTCATTTCAGTCTCGACATCACGACATAGGAAGTAACGTTCGCCAGCCCGGGCAACGCCGTCAAACGATCTGCGTGGAAGGCCTCGTAGCTCGCCAAGTCCGCGACCGCGATCCCCAGCAGATAGTCGAAAGCGCCCGCGATATGGTGCACCTCCAGCACTTCAGGGAGAAGGACAACGGCTCTCTGAAAGGCTTGAACCTCACTTCGCTCGTGACGTTGCAACCGCACCGAGGCGAACACCGTGAACGTCCGCCCCAGCACGGCAGGGTCGATCTCGGCCCGATAGCCGCGCACGATTCCCCGCTGTTCCAGTTCGCGCTGTCGGCGCTGACAACTCGACGGCGACAGGCCGATGGCCTCGGCGAGTTCGAAGCTGGTCGCGCGCCCATTGCGCTCCAGGCTGCGCAGAATTTTCTCGTCAAATTGGTCCACTTCGCGGATTTTATCCACCATATGATCTCCTCGTGCTGATTTTCGGAGAAAATCGGCTCGAAATCTCGCATATCCTTCACCTCGGGGAAAGCGCTTGGGAGGGCGAGGCGATGCGGCAGGACGAGCGGCGGATCGACACGAGGCTGCAGCATCCGAGCGTAGGCGCGGCGCGGGGCGGCGAGCCCGTGAGTTCGCCGGTCTACCAGAGCTCGACTTACGTCCTGCCGACACCGGAACTGGGGGCCGAGATTGCGGCAAGCTGGCATCCGCAACGCTTCTATACCCGCTACGGCTCGCCCAACGTCGCGCAGGTCGAGGCTCAGGTCGCGGAATTGGAAGGGGCCGAGAGCGTGGTCGCGGTTGGTTCCGGCATGGCGGCGATAGCCGCCGCGATCCTGAGCCATGTGCGCGCCGGCGATCACGTGGTGGCGCAAACGGCTCACTACACGGCCGCGCTCTCCCTTCTCGCGGACTGGCTGCCGCGTCAGGGCGTGACGGTTACGCAGGTTGATCAGACGGACCTCGAAGCGTTTCGCCGTGCGATCGGACCGAAGACGCGCCTCGTCTACACGGAAACGCCGACCAACCCGACCATGGCGTTGACGGACCTCGAGGCGGTTTCGGCGCTGGCCCGCGCGCAGGGCGCGATCGTCGTCGCCGACAACACGTTCGCTTCGAATTTCAACCAGCTTCCGCTGACGTTGGGCGTCGATCTCGTCGTGCACTCGGCCACCAAATACCTCAACGGCCATAGCGATGTGACCGCCGGAGTCGTCGCTGGGCCACGCAAGCTCATCGAACCGGTCTGGGAATATGCGCGGGTGCATGGTCCCGTGCTGCATCCGATGGAGGCGTGGCTGCTTGGGCGTGGGCTGAAGACCTATGCGCTGCGGATGCGCCAGCACAATCGATCGGGGGCGCTCGTCGCCGAAGCGCTCGCCAGGGCAGGCGGCGTCGCGAAGGTCCACTATCCCGGCCTCGCCTCGCATCCTCAGCATGAACTCGCGCGTCGGCAAATGCCGGGCGGCTTTGGCGGCATGATGTCCTTCGAGGTCGAGGGCTCGACGGCGCAGGAGCGCTTCACGCGGGCTCGGAGCGTATTGCGGAATGTGCGGCTATGCATTTCGGCGGCCAGCCTCGGCGGCACGGAGACTTTGATCACCCACCCCGCGTCGATGATTTTCTCGCACCAATCGCCCGATCAACAGTCGGCTGCCGGCGTCGAGCCGGGCCTGCTGCGACTGTCCGTCGGTCTGGAACATCACCAGGATATCGTGGACGATCTTGCTCATGCGCTCTCAGGCGCCGGCGACTGAACCGAGCGACGCGAGTTGCACGGCCTGCTTTGTGATTCTTGTGCGGAGGACGACTGAAGTTCTCAAAAAAGAAGATGCTTCCGCCGTGATTTAAGCTACGAATCAACGGGTTATGGGGGTCACGGTACCGGTCCGCTCAACTTGCGTCTCTCCCAGCGGCGCCCCGCATCGACCGCGTCGTTCTTGCCGCGCCGCACGCAGGGCTTCACGTAAGCCGGCGGAATCAGCTTCGCCTGGTGGCCGAGCGCGATCAGCGCGCGCGCCCAATGAAACGCCGACGAGCAGGCCTCGAGCCCGACCAGGCATGACGGCAGGGACGCAAAATAAGGTCAGGACCTGCGCGCGCCGGAGCGCCCTGGCGAGGACGACGAAGCCGCCTTCGTCGACGCAATGGACGCAAGAAAACATTCTCGGCGGTGTCGAGCCCGCCGACCGCGACAGACGACAGATTGCTGGTGGACTTGACCGTGGACGGCTCCTCGAGGCGCCTGCCGAGCAATCGTCCGGCCTCGGATGGGTTGTGACGACGACCATCCTGGCACGTCGATGCCGGTCGGGGCGCCGTCCACCCCATCAC
>JBEKZS010000269.1:0-3395 GCA_049509635.1 Roseiarcus sp. | reverse complement strand
GCTGCGCCGGCGTCTCAGCGCTGGATCGGGCGCAACGCGGCCTCGAGCGCGTGAAACCGCGCCAGTCCTGCGGAATCGGTCTTGTCGAACGGCTCCTCGCAGAGGGTGACCAGCACGGCGCCGTCGGCGAGGGGTTCGACCTCGACATCGGCGGGATATTTCGCCCGCCCGGCGAGGTCCGCCGGCAGACAGGTGATCCAGCCGATCCACGGTTCGAGCGTCCGCTCGCCGGCGGCCCAGGTCGGGTCGGGGATCTTCGGCGGGGTATAGAACGAAGGCATGACGCACATTTCGGCGGGGTTCCAGATCTCGCGGGCGAATCGCATCAGCGGCCTCAGCTCCGAGGCGCGCCACGGTCTTCCTGTCGAAGGACGGATCTCGGAAAGCCGCATGAAGATCGTGTTCGGACGGGGGGAGCCGCTCGGACCGTAGGCGCCGATAGTGCACCTGGTGTCGGCGTAGCTCGCCTCGCGGAAATCATAAGGCGGGGGCCCCGCGTGGCCGCCCCAGAAGGAGCAGCCCAGTTCGGGCCAGGGGGCCAGACTGTCGATCAGAAGCTGTTTCGCCGCGGCTTCGCTGAGCGGGACGGGAACCGTCTGCTCTTGGCCGTCGGGCGAATCCAGCCAGCTTCGATAGATCGGGTCGAAGTCGGGCAGGCCATTGACGAAGCGGGCGAGCTTGCGCGCGTCCTCGTCTCGCCACGGGTCGCGCGACTCCCACCAAAGGTGGAGTGTAAGTTTCGTCATCGCGGCCCTCCTCTCAGTTTGGATCGAAAACCATCGATAGGTTTCTGAATAGTAGTAGAACATAAAGAGAACGACCTTGCAAGCATCATGCGGCGTGCGGCTCTCCTGGGACGATATGGGAGGGCGCGTCCCTGCCGGCGGTTGTCGACGCGTCGACCACTGACGCTGCAGGGCGCCGCCCATCGTCAGGGGCCCGGCGACGACCTATATTGCGTCGATCCTCGATCCCGAAAGCGATGAAGGATTCGTCATGACGAAGGTGCGCGTTGCAGGCTTTTCGATCTCGCTCGACGGGTTCGGAGCCGGACCTGAGCAAAGTCTTGGAAATCCGCTCGGCAGGCGCGGGCGGGAGCTG
The DNA here is from genome assembly GCA_049509635.1 of Roseiarcus sp. GTDB lineage: Bacteria > Pseudomonadota > Alphaproteobacteria > Rhizobiales > Beijerinckiaceae > Roseiarcus. The sequence goes on along the minus strand of JBEKZS010000269.1, from coordinate 2,294 downwards.
CACGAGTGGATGTTCGGCACCCGGATGTTCCGGGCAATGACCGGTAAAGACGGCGGCTCGGACGGCGTCGACCAGGCCTACGCCCATCGCTCAATGGACGGGTTCGGCGCGTTCATCCTCGGCCGCAATATGTTCGGGCCGATCCGCGGCCCCTGGCCGGACGAGAGCTGGAAGGGCTGGTGGGGCGACAATCCGCCCTATCACGCGCCGACCTTCGTGCTGACGCATCATTCGCGCGATCCGATCGAGATGGACGGCGGCACCACCTTCATCTTCGTGACCGACGGAATCGAAGCCGCGCTGGAGAAGGCGAGGCTCGCCGCCAAGGGCCGAGACGTGAAGATTGGCGGCGGCCCCGAGACGGTGCGTCAATATCTTCGCGCCGGACTGGTCGACGAGCTGCATTTCGCATTGTCTCCGGTCGTGCTCGGGCAGGGTGAAGCGATGTTCGCCGGGATCGACCTGCCGGCGCTCGGCTATCGCGTCACCGAACATCAGGCCAGCGAGCACGCCACCCACATCGTTCTCAGCCGATAGGCGTGCGCCAAAAGGGCTGACCTGGAGATCGATGGATTGCGAAAGCGAGAATTTTTTTGAAGATGCGGAGTTCCCCTGTGAAATCCAGAGCAGGTCGCTGGAGGCGCCCTTGAGCTTTCTTGCCGTCATCCGCGCGCGGAGCCAATCGGCCCGGTCCCCCTCGCGAGCCGGCTTCGACACGCCGTTGGTCGCGAAGACTTTGCTGCTCGCCGTCATCGCGCTGGCCTGCGCCGGCGGAATGCTCGCGACCGACAGCGCCGCCACGGCGCAGGCGATCGCCAGCGCCGGAGCGGATTGGGCGAACCTGCTGCGCGCCATGGCGGCGCTGAAGCTGCTCTTCGCGGGCGCGGCGACCGCGGCCGTGCTGTGGCGGCTCGGCGCGCCCGTTTCCGCGCCGCGGTGGGGCGCTTACGCCCTCGCGGCGGCGGCCGCCTGGGCCGGGCCGGGGCTGATCTGGGGGCTGGCGCATATCGTCCTCGGCGCGTTGCTGCTGCATGGCGGGCTGATCGCGATGGCGGCGCTGGTCTGGCGCGATCCGGCGACCCGCGCCGGCCTGTCCGAGATCATCGCCCGCCGCCGTGCGGCGTCGCGGACGCGGCGCTGACTGCCACCGGTGAAGATGACGTGGCGATCGCGCACGGGGGTCGCTGCCGCGACGGCCTCGATCGGACCGGATTTTCAGACGGCGCCGCAAGACCCGGCAACGGCGGCCTCGCGCCTCAGCCCCTCGTTCCGGCCACCGACGCACCCGCGACGGGCGCGAAGAATGCAATTCCAGGTTGCATTTCGGGTAATGCAATGATAGGTTGCATCTGACGCGGCGATCGCTTTTTCGCCGTGCGCCGCGACGATCAGCGACGTGTCGAGATACCGCATCAGTAGCGATCGCCATCCCGCATCGACCGCACGAGATCCGCGGCGCTCGCAGATTGTGCCGGCATGGTCGCCGTCAGCGCGCCAAGCAGAGCGGCGTCGATCCGCTGGCGCGGCTTGGCCACGGCGGTGAGCCGCGCGACCGGCTTGCCGCGTCGGGTGATGTCGATCGAATCGCCCGCCTCGACCCGGTCGACGAGTTCGCTGAGATGGGCCTTGGCGTCCGCCAGAGTGATCGCCTCCATGTCGCGCTCCTGACCATGGAGATGGTCATATAGCGCATCGGGCTTAAGAATTCCAGCTGGAGGTTGGGCGATCGACAGAGCCCGGCGGCGACTCTTTTGGGAAGCTGTCGCGCGGAACGGACGAGAGTTATGCCGATGAATTCGGCTCTGCGCTCCTTCACGGGGCGAGCCTCGCGCGAACGCACATCAGGCGGGGGCGCCTTCGTGATGAGGCCGGCGTCGCTGTCAGCAGGGCGTCGCCTGAGCCAGGCCTCGGCCTCGCCGATGCCCACGCCACGCTTTCGCCGCTCGATCGGCCTCCCATCCCGAAGGTCGCTGCGCCGGCGCCTCACCAGGGAACGGTGTGGCCGAGATAGTCGAGATATTGCAGCCCGGGAGCGCCTTCCACGGACAGCAGAACCTTCACCAGCTTGGGAACGCTCTCCTCGATGCTGAGCCGGCCGTCCGGGCCGCCCAGATCGGTCCGCACCCAGCCGGGCGCCATCAGCACAAGCGCGCGGGAATCCCCGGAATGGCGCGCCGCAAAACTGCGCATGAACATGTTCAGCGCCGCCTTGCTGCCTCGGTACACCTCGTAATTCCCGTTCAGATTGTTGGCGACGCTCCCCTGTCCGGAGGACATGACGGCGATCGCGCCCG
>JBEKZS010000268.1:0-2879 GCA_049509635.1 Roseiarcus sp. | reverse complement strand
CCGCGGTCTTCAGGTTGTCGTAGATGCCGTGTAGCGCGGCGATCTGGATGAGAAGACGGCGGCAATCAGGATGAGAATCCCGGTGTCGCGGTGTGCCCATAATTGTCGCGGCGTAGGTGTCGCGCAAGGGTCTGTTCCGGACGTTGATTGTCGCGGCGCGACATATACTCAGGTGTTGGCGGCGATTGTCGCGCGGATGGGTGGCCGACCGGGTCCACGCTTGCGTTCGAGGGCGGTGCGGCGGCGATAGCTTTCGACGTTCATCTCGAAGATGGTGGCATGGTGGACAAGGCGGTCGACGACAGCGAGCGTCATCGCCTGGTCCGGGAAGATTTTTCCCCATTCGCCGAACGGCTGGTTGGCGGTGACCAGCAAGGATCGTCGTTCGTATCGGGCCCCGATGAGCTCGAACAGCACGCTGGTTTCGGCCTGATCCTTGGTGACGTAGGCGAGATCGTCGAGGATCAGCAGGTGGTATTTATCGAGCTTGGCGATGGCGGCTTCGAGAGTGAGCTCCCGGCGGGCGATTTGCAGCCGCTGGACGAGATCGGTGGTGCGGGTGAACAGGACGCGCCAGCCGTTTTCGACCAGAGCGAAGCCGAGCGCTGCCGCCAAGTGGCTCTTCCCGCCGCCCGGTGGGCCGAACATGATCAGGTTGGCACCTTTTTCGAGCCAGCTGTCGCCGGCGGCAAGCGCCATGACCTGGGCCTTGCTGACGACAGGAACGGCATCGAAGTCGAAGGTGTCGAGGGTCTTGCCGGGCGGCAGTCTGGCTTCGGCAAGATGGCGTTCGATACGGCGCCGAGCGCGCTCGGCCATCTCATGCTCGGCGAGCGCGGCAAGGAAGCGAGCCGCCGGCCAGCCTTCCTTGTCGGCCTGGGCGGCGAGGTCGGCCCAGACCAGTTTGACAGCGGGAAGTCGCAACTCGGCGAGGAGCAGCTCGACGCGGGCGGTGTCTATGGGATTGGTCGCCCTCATGCCGCGCTGCCCGCCCGGACGGTGCCAAGCTCGTCGTAGAGATGAAGCGGCACCAGCTCGACAGTGATGTCGGGAATGGCGGCGGGATCGGGCGTGAAGCGGCGGGCAAGGCCATCGAGATCGGGCAATCTGCCGACGTCGAGCTCGGTATCGATGGCTGCGGCGAGTTCGGCCTCGCAGGCTCGCTCATGGGCGAGCGCCAGCAGCCCGACCATGGTGCGGCACGCCTGCTTCTCGCTGTCCCCAGCGAGCAGGGCTTCAAAGGCGCGCCGGTACGCGCGCCGCGGAAAGAGCTGTTCGCGGTAGACCAGATTGAGCAGGGCCATGGGTTTTCGGCGCAAGGCGTGGATGACATGCCGGTAATCAACAACATGGCCATGCTTGCCGCTGGCTTGCGATCGACCGCGGCGCAGCGTCATCAATGGCGTCGCGCCGAGGAAGCATTCGAGCCGATCGTCATAAAGGCGCACGCGCAGCCGATGGCCGATCAGGCGCGAGGGCACCGAATAGAACACCTTCTTGAGGGTAAACCCACTGCTCGAGGTGACGGTGACGATGGTCTCTTCGTAATCGGTTGTCCGGTGCCCTGGCAGCGGTTGCAGCGCCGAGCGCTCGAGATCGAGCCGTTTGGCGTTGCGCGCATTGCGCCGCCCGACGATCTCGTCGACGAAGCGGCGATAGGTATCCAGGGTGGTAAAATCGCGCGACCCGCGCAGCAGCAGCGCGTCCTCGATCGCCTGCTTGAGATGGCCGTGCGGGCTTTCGATCGACCCGTTCTCGTGCGCCACGCCGCGGTTGTTGCGGGTCGGCTCCATGCGGTAATGCGCGCACAGCGCCTCGTAGCGGCGGGTCTGATCCTGCCGCGCGTCGTCGCCGAGATTGCGGAAGGCGGCCGACAGGCTGTCGCTGCGATGCTGCAAGGGAGCGCGGCCGAGCGCCCACAGCGCGTTCTGCAATCCCTCGGCCAAGGCCACGAAGCTCTCACCGCCAAGCACGACATGGGCGTGCTCCCAGCCCGAGAAGGCCAGGCGGAAGTGATACAGCCGATGATCGAGCAGCGCGCCGGCGATGCTGACGCCGTGCTCGCCCATATCGGTAAAATCGGACAAGCCGAGCCGGCCCGGCGGATGCTCCTGCCGGAAGATGACGTCCTGCTCGGCACCGTTGAGAGCCCGCCACATGCGGATGCGCCGCTCCAGCGTGCGCCGGATACCAGCCCCAATCTCGGGATGGCGACGCCGGATCTCGTCGAAGATGGCGACCGGCCGCAGGCCGGCAACGCTCTTGAGCAGCGGTACCACCTCGCTGTCCCAAACCCCAGCCAGCGGGTCATGACGACGCCGCTCGCGCGGCGCTTTCCGCTGCGAAGGCAGCCGAGGGTCCTGTTCGATGCGATACGCGGTGGCGACGCCGAACCCGGCCTTGGCCGCGGCAATGACCGGCGTCTCGGTCTGACGGAAACTCATGTACAGCCTCATCTGGTGGTCGGTGATGTGGCGGCCGGGCAAGGGCGGTTCCTTCGCATGAAGAACCCGCTTCCTACCCGGCCGGCCGCGACCGCCAGCCAACGCGCCCCCCGCGGGGCCGCGCCGTTCGCCGGATTCGCAACGTCACTCGGGCTCCGCCCTCCTGTCGTCACGCATCCGGCGACATTCTCATCCAGATTGACGCGCGTCTCTCACCTTGTTCGCCGCGCAGCAATGCCGCGCGTGCAGGTCCCCTTGAAGAAGGCGAAGGCGCGGGCATGCGCGTCGAACACCATCTCCTGGGTCTCGCGCGGATAGGCCCGCACAAATAACATTCGGCTGTGGCACAGCCGGACATGCGCCACCTTCACGGCGACCGTCGTGCCGTTGATCAGCACGATCTCGTGGCTCCAGTCGAACTGGTAAGCTTCGCCC
>JBEKZS010000267.1:0-2890 GCA_049509635.1 Roseiarcus sp. | reverse complement strand
CCGATTCATAATGCTCACCTCGCCATGTCATTGAAAGTCCAAGGGCAGTGTTGGTTGATCTTCAGACTCCGGCGGCCTCGATGCGCGCCTTCTTCGCCGATCGGCCGCTCCGACGACCTCGGCGCGTCGAAGCTCGGCCGTTTGGATGACCCAAGGCGCACCTTTGCAGGATTGGTTTGCCGGAAGAGCGCCTTCGCCAATCAGACGACGGATGGTCGCGGGACTGATCGTGAGCATCTCAGCCGCTTCATCCAACGTCGCTTCGCCGCGCTCGGCTCGTTCGCCCTCGCGATAGACGGCGATGTCATGATCGTTGCGCAAGGAAACAACCCGCGAACGCGTCCACGAATTGCCCTTGCCCGTCGTCTTTCCCATGCGGTTTAAGGCGGCAGCAATCGCCATGTCCGGCATCTGCCGAGCCATGGCCCTCACCAACTCAACAACATTGGCGTCGACGCTCCAGCGATGTTGTCCCGTACGGTTCTTGCGCACACGCAGAGCTGTGTGATCGTCGCCAGCCCAGCGGATGATCAGATCCAAGCCGTCGTTCTCCACTCGCACGACGATCTCCTCGATCAGCATGCGAACAATACGCTTGCGCGTGGCTATGGTCGCCCCTTGCGCATGCCAAGCGCGCTCGACGTCGGCGCCGAGCCGGAGCAGCGCCTCGCGTTCGCCTGGGCTTACGCTATGCGAGGACACTACGCCGAGGGCATCGAGTTGGTCCTGGAGCCGTCGCTCCTCTTTCAAGCGCTCGTTCCAACGCCGCTCCAGCTCTCCGGCGACCAGTCGGTTGTCGGGATCGACGGCGTCATACTGCCGTCGGGCGTACGCCGTTTCGAAACGCGCCTGCTCGACCGCCAGTTCGATCTGCCGGCGCTTCTCGGCGTCTTCGCGCCCGCGCGCCTCCAGAGCCGCCAGCGACGCCTCGACGCCCAGCGGCTGAATGCGCTCGATTACCTCCGCGGCAACCGCACTGTCGACACGAAGACTGCCGAAGGAGATGCAGCGCTCCACGCCGTGGTTGATCAAGGCTCCTCGGCAGTGATAGCGCGCGACGTCACCTTTGGTCCCGCTGTAGGCGACGTGCAGCTTGCGTCCGCAGTGGCCGCAACGGAACAGCCCGGCTAGCAAAGCCTCTCCCCGCCGCACCGCGCCGCGGCTCGCCCAGCTCTTGCCGTTGGCGTTGTCGTTGATCAGGCGCTGATTCCTCTCGAACGCATCCCAGCCAATATAGCCCTCATGGTGGTCGCGGATCAAAACCTCCCAATCTGATCGCTCGACGCGAAAACCGCGTACGACCTGCTTGCGGCCATTTGCGATCCTCGTCTTACTGGCCGAACGGCCGTACGCGTAGGCGCCGGCGTAAATCGGGTTGCAGAGAATGTGATGGATTGTGTTGTAGACGGGCGCCCTCCATTCCAGACGTCGCCCTTCCAAGCCATGGCGGACGGCAGGCAACACGATCTTCTCTTGCAGAAACCAGAGAAGAACCTGCCGTGCGCTCTGCAACTCGGCGAACTTGCGGAAGATCAGGGCGAGCGCATCTTGCACTCGAAGGTCTGGATCCTTTTCTATCTGATCAAGCCCTTTGCGCACATAGCCAATCGCCACTGTCGTGAATAGCTCGCCTCGCCGGGCTTTCTGTTTGAGCGCTTCATGGGCGCGCTGGCGTAGGATGGACAGTTCCATCTCACTCATCGTTCCTTTCATGCCGAGGAGTAGCCTATCATTGACGAGGCGTGGATCGTAAACGCCGTCTTCGTCGGCGATCAGCGTGCCGACGAGGCCGCAGAACTCCAGGAGCGTGTGCCAATCGCGTCCGTTGCGAGCCAGACGCGAAGCCTCAATCGAGATCACCACACCGACCCGACCCTCGCAAATCGCCGCCAGGAGCTTCTCAAACCCGGGGCGACTGACGCCCGAGCCCGAACGACCGAGGTCGTCATCGATGACGCTGACTTTGCCCCATCCGAGCTGCCGCGCACGCTCGACAAGCCCATATTGCCGTCGCCGGCTTTCCCCATTGTTGATCACCTGATCGACCGTGGACTGTCGGACGTAGACGATCGCCTCGCGGGCGACATGTTCAGCCGCGATCCGGCTCATGGTGCGCCTCCTTCCGGATCGGAATTGCCGCCTCGTCCGACAGCGCCTCGGACAGAAGCGCTCCCAGAATCTCGACCATCGCCTCGCGACGCTCGCGTGGGATCGGATGTCGATCCGGGGGCCTTTCGAACAGGTCCGGCTCTCGGCGTGGCTTCAGGCGCATGATCGGCTCCTCTGGCGCGGGACGAATCCCCGGGGCTGGAGCCTAGAAGCGCATCGAGATGATTGCGCAGATCGCGTAAGCGTCCCACGCAAAGCCTTGGAAAGGGCCGGACCGCGCACATCGCCGCCTCCGGCCGCATCATCCACGCGGGCGTCAGCGTCAGCGTGTCGTCAGTGAGACGGATCGTAAGGTGCTCCACGCCTCCGTACACGACGCGCCGACCGCTCGACGCCACCGTTTTGCCCGCAAGCGGATGAAACACGTAGTAGATTGTCTCTTCACCCGCCAGAATCCCGGCGCCATGTCGCTGTCTCGCCCGGCGGAGGAAAATCCCATCTGGCCGCCGCGCTCGGCCTGGCTCTGGTCGAAAAGGGCTGGCGCGTCCTGTTCACCCGCACCACCGACCTCGTGCAGAAACTTCAGGTCGCGCGCCGCGAACTCGCGCTCGAAGCGGCGATCGCCAAACTCGACAAATATCACCTGCTGATCCTCGACGACCTCGCCTATGTCGCCAAGGACCAGGCCGAGACCAGCGTCCTGTTCGAACTGATCAGCGCCCGATACGAGCGTCGATCCCTGCTTATCACCGCCAACCAGCCGTTCGGCGAATGGGGCAAG
>JBEKZS010000266.1:0-4049 GCA_049509635.1 Roseiarcus sp. | reverse complement strand
CATGGAGGCGGCGGCCACCATCACGGAGGCGGCGGCCACCATCACGGAGGCGGGGGCCACCATCATGGAGGCGGCGGCCACCATCATGGAGGAGGCGGCCACCATCGACGTTAGAGCGATCTGCTTTTGGGTTTACGCATAGCCGGCGTTCCTGATGTATGCGGCGCATTCTTCGGGGGGATATTGGGTGAGAATCTGAGCGCAGGCTTGGGAGACAGCTTCGTAGCTTCGCGCTCCGACCTTTCGCAGCAGGGTTTTGAACTTGGCGAAGACCTGTTCGATCGGGTTGAGGTCGGGCGAGTATTTCGGCAAGAACACGAGGCGCGCGCCGACGTCTCGGATCGCCCGTCGCACGGCCTTTCCCTTGTGGGAGCCGAGGTTGTCCAGGATCACGACGTCGCCTGGCTTAAGGGTGGGCGTGAGGAACTGTTCGACATAGGCGCGGAAGCGTTCGCCGTTGATCGGCCCGTCGAACAGGCAGGGCGCTTCGATGCGGTCGTTGCGCAGCGCGGCGAGGAAGGTCGCGGTCTTCCACCGGCCATGAGGAACCTTGTCGACGAGGCGCTCTCCCTTCGGCGCCCAGCCGCGCAGGCGGGTCATGTTGGTCTTCGTCCAGGTCTCGTCGATGAAGACCAATCGCCTGGGATCGATGAGGCCCTGATAGGCTCGCCATCGTCTGCGGTGGCGGCTTATGTCGGGGCGATCCTGCTCGCGCGCGACGAGGGTCTTTTTTTGAGCGTGACGCCGATCCGGCGGAAGAAGCGGCTCATCATCGAGGTGTCGGCCTTGACGTCGCGCTCGGACAAAAGGCGATCGCAAAGCGCCTGAAGCGTGATGTCCGACTTCTCGCTCCGCGCCGTCTCCAGAAACTCGCGGTGCGGCATCAGCTTGGAGGCTCGATGGCCGCCATGCCCGACAGGCGCTCGCGAGCCATCCCGTTCAACCCGCTCAAGCCATTTAATGGCTACAGATTCGCTGATCTCGTAGCGTCGCGCCGCTGCGCGACGGCTCATTGCGCCCTTCCTAACCGCATCAATAACCCGGTCGCGCAAGTCTTGCGAATATGGCTTCGGCATTCCTGCTGGCCTCCGCCCAGCCAACAGGTTGAATCAGAATGTCCCCGATTCGGGAATCTGGAGGGTTATGTGAGGTCGCCGGCGTGCGCGTTCGATCGCCACGAAGGGCGACCTCACATAAGCCGGATTGAACGAAGCCGCGGGCCGGTTAGCCGCTATGGGGAAAGCGCCGGAGCGGTTCTGGTTTTCGAGGCGCTGTCAACGCTGCAAGGCTTTGCGGGAGGAGACCATGGAGCCGTTCGAAGGCGCCGGCGGGGATTTGGGCGCTCTTTGAACGCGTGATGATGAGGCGCTTGCGGGCGAAGCGGGTGGAGGGGAGCGGCGAAGGCGAGGAGCGTCGGCGCCGGCGTGTCAGCGGCTCGAAGGCGGCGGAGGATCGAGGTCGGGCCGAGACTCGTGGTCATGACGTGTCGCAGCGAAAGGCGGCGCCCGGTGATCGGACGACATGGCCGATGCGGCGCATGAGACCGCCGCAATCCGGGCAGTGGGGAAACGGCTCGCGGGCGTGTTCGTCTGCCTGTGGTTCGCGCGCGGCGGCGGACTCGCTGTTCGGATGGACCTGAAGCAGGTCGCGCACGTGCGCGAGGGTGTCGCCTCGGTCGCCTTTGGCGAGGAAGCCGTAGTGACGGATGCGGTGGAAGCCGTCGGGCAGGACGTGGAGTAGAAAGCGGCGGATGAACTCGTGTGGGGCGAGGCGCATGACGCCTTCGCGACCGTCGCGACGATAGTCCTTGTAAGCGAACGCGACTTCGTCGTCGCCGACGGCCACCAGCCTCGAATTGGCGATGGCGGTTCGATGCGTGTAGCGGGCGAGATAGGCGAGCACGCGCTCGGGTCCGCCGAACGGCGGCTTGGCGTAGACGACGAAGGCGCTTTGGCTGAGCGCGCGCATGCGCTCGGCGAAGGCGGCGGGGTCGGCGAGCGGGCCGAGTTGGCCGAAGAAGCCGAGTTCGCCGCGACGGAAGGCCGCCGCCAGGCCGTCCAGGAAGAGCCGGCGGAACGTCCTCGACAGCGCGTGGACGGACAAGAGGAAGTTCGGCTTGCAGGCGATCCAGCGCTCGCCGTCGGTGGCGAGGCCGCCGCCGGGGACGAGACAGTGAACGTGAGGATGATGGGTGAGCGTCTGTCCCCAAGTGTGCAAGACGGCGATGAGGCCGATCCTGGCGCCCAGACGCTCGGCGGCGAGCGTCATGAGCGCCTCGGCGGCGGCGCGCATCAACAGGCCGTAGATCGTCTGCTTGTTCTGGAAAGCGACGTCGGCCGCCGCCGGCGGCAGAGTGAAGACGACGTGGAAGTAGGGAACCGGCAGCAACTCGGCCTGACGGGCGGTGAGCCACTCCGCGCGCGCCGCCCCCTGACACTTCCCGCAGTGGCGATTCCTGCACGAGTTGTAAGCGATGCGGGTGAGCCCGCAATTGTCGCAGCGCTCGACATGGCCGCCGAGCGCCGCCGTACGGCAGGTCGTGATCGCTCCGATCACGCGCCGCTCGACGCGCCCCAGATGTCCGGCGTTCGCTCGTTCGTAACTGTCACCGTGGCGGTGGAAGACGTCGGCCAGTTCGAACGCCGGCCGAACCCTCACCCGAGCAAGACCTGGATGATGCGAATGTCGACGCCGCTCTCCAGGAGATGGGTCGCGAAGCTGTGGCGCAGAACGTGCACGCTCACGCGCTTGTCGATGCCGGCCGCGACGCGCGCCGAACGACAGGCGGCGTGCAGCACGGTCGGCTCGATCGGCCTTTGCTTGTCGCGGCCCGGAAACAAAAATCGTCCGGGCTGCGCAAGCCGCCAATAGCTGCGCAGGATGCCGAGCAACTGCCCGGACAACATGACGTAACGCTCCTTGCCGCCCTTGCCGCATTCGACCCGGATGACCATGCGCTCGCTGTCGATGTCGGCCGCCTTCAGGCCGGTCACCTCCGACACCCGCAGGCCTGCGGCATAAGCGGTGGTCAGGGCGATGCGAGCCTTGAGGCTCGAGACCGCTTCGAGAAAGCGGACGACTTCGTCGGCGCTCAGCACGGCCGGCAGCTTGCGCGGCTCGCGGGCGTAGGCGATCCGCTCCGGGATCGAGTCGCAGCCGAGCGTCACGCCGTAGAAGAAACGAAGCGCGCAGACGACCTGATTGAGCGACGCCCAGGAGACGCCCTTCGAGATCAAATGCACCTGGTAGGCGCGGACGTCTTCCAATCCGAGCCGATCCGGCGAATGCCCGAAATGCCGGCTGAACTTCGAAACCGCGTGGATGTACGATTGTTGGGTCGCCGGCGACAGATTGCGGATCGTCATATCCTCGATCATCCGGCGACGCAGAGGGCTCATCTCGGCCATCTGAAACTCCTGCTTGAGAGAGGGCTTTCAACACCCCATCCTCTCAGGCAGGAGGACCTTCACTCCATTCTCATCACCCAGCCGCCCCCGCTTCCGCCGCGATAGCGGCTTCGTTCAATCCCCCGCCCTCGATTCAAGCCAAAAACAGCCCGCTCTAGACGCCCAATTGATGCGGGGGCCTATGCCTTCGGGAAGAGAGCGCAGCGCACCGATTAACAGCTGAGGTCAAAACTGCTGGTCTCAATCCGGTAGAAATTGGGGCCCGTCATCATCACATGCGCGCCACAGATAGCTGGCAAGACCGTACTGGCTACGCCCAGCTGAGCCAAATGCTCGCATTCGTAGGCTGGGTGTCATTGAGAAATATTAATGCTTCGGCCACCGCCAGGGGTGGTGAATAGGCGCAGGTCCCTTCAAGCGGACAGCAGTCCTTTCGCATGGTTTGACGCGTCGGCAGCAGGCAACGTTACCCCGTCCGCGTCGTGCCGCGCTTGACAGGTCGGAGGCGCGTCCGGAACGCATGCGCGAGATCGCTTGTCTCGGAAACGCGGATTTGGACCTTGCGAGCAGGTGGGAATGGCAAGAAAGAGACACGGTCCTGAGGATATTGTCGCCAAGCTTCGGCAGATCGAAGCCCTGCGG
>JBEKZS010000265.1:0-2914 GCA_049509635.1 Roseiarcus sp. | reverse complement strand
CCTCAGCCCGTACAGCCTCGCAAAATCGCCGTGACTCTGGCAACCGCAGGCCAGGGCCGGCTTCGCAACCCGCCGGTCGCTCCCGCGCGGCCCACGCGCGCGCTGCGGCCTGTGGCGTCGGCGCCGCGTCGGGAAATGATCGGCCGCGGCTTGCCAGTTCGCCGTTCGAGGCTATCTTGGGCGCGGAATCGGCGATTTCCCGCAATTGCCGCGAAATCCTTGTCGGGAGCAAGCCGTGAAATCCGCCAGTCCGTCCCCGCGTTCCGCCAACCGCCGCGGGTTCGCGGCCTTCGCCGCCGCCTGTCTGATCGGCTTCGGCCTCGCGTTCGCCGCCGGCCCGGCGCGCGCGGATGCGATGGTTCCGGTCGACGCGCTGATGGCGCCCGGGCCGCTGCCCGACATTCCGCTGGGCGCGCAGACCGCGCCGGTCACGATCATCGAATACGCCTCGATGACCTGCACCCATTGCGCCGCCTTCCAGAAGGACACCTGGCCCAAGCTCAAGGCGAAATATGTCGATGCCGGCAAGGTCCGCTTCATCCTGCGCGAATTCCCGCTCGACCCGCTCGCCACCGCCGCCTTCATGCTCGCGCGCTGCGCCGGGCCGGACAAGCGCAACGCGCTGGTCGACCTGCTCTACGCCCAGCAGAAGGACTGGGCGTTCGTCGACAAGCCGCTCGATGCGCTCGCCGCGACCGTCAAGCAGGCGGGCGTCACCCAGGCCGATTTCGAGAAGTGCCTTAAGGATCAGGATCTGCTGACCAAGGTCAACCAGACCCGCGAGCGCGCCGCCAAGGCGTTCAAGGTCGGCGCGACGCCGACCTTCTTCGTCAACGGTCGCCAGATGCAGGGTGAACTGCCGATCGAGGATTTCGACAAGGTCATCGAGCCGCTGTTGAAATAGCCCGGTTCCGCACAGGATTATGGGCGTTTGCGCTTGATCCCGGGCCGCCTTTGTGGCGCGTAGGGACGCAGGGCGCGCGCCGGCGCGCCGCGGAGACGCGAAAGTGACCAAAGCACAGGATGGCGCGCGCCGTGACGCGACGGGGCGGCGCGCGCGATGATTTTCGACAGGCTGCGGCTGGCCGGGTTCAAGTCCTTCTGCGACCAGACCGAATTCAAGATCGAGGCGGGCCTCACCGGCATCGTCGGTCCCAACGGCTGCGGCAAGTCCAACCTCGTCGAGGCCCTGCGCTGGGTGATGGGCGAGAGCTCCTACAAGAGCATGCGCGCCTCCGGCATGGACGACGTGATCTTCGCCGGTTCCGGCGCCCGGCCGCCGCGCAACATCGCCGAGGTCGGTCTCGTTCTCGACAATTCCGACCGGCGCGCCCCTGCCGCGTTCAACGACCACGAGACCATCGAGGTCACCCGCCGAATCGAGCGCGAGTCGGGCTCGACCTATCGGGTCAACGGGCGCGAGGTGCGCGCCCGCGACGTGCAACTGCTGTTCGCCGATTCCTCGACCGGGGCCCGCTCGCCCGCGCTGGTCCGCCAGGGCCAGATCGGCGAGATCATCGCCGCCAAGCCGCAGGCGCGCCGGCTGATTCTCGAGGAGGCGGCCGGGGTCTCCGGCCTGCATTCGCGCCGGCACGAGGCCGAGCTGCGCCTGAAGGGCGCCGACGACAATCTCGCGCGGCTCGAAGACGTCGTCAAACAGATCGACGCCCAGATCGACAGCCTCAGGCGCCAGGCGCGCCAGGCGCAGCGCTACAAGTCCCTCGCCGCCGAAATCCGCCGCCACGAGGCGCTCGCGCTGCATGGCGGCTGGCGCGAGGCCGAGGCGGCGTTCGGCGCGGCCCAGCGCCGGCTCGACGCCGACCTGCGCGAGGTCGCCGAGCGCACCCGCGCCCAGGCCGAGGCCGCGCGCGCCCAGGCGGTCGCCGCCGCTGCGCTGCCGCCGCTGCGCGACGCCGAGGCGCGCGCCGGCGCCGCGCTGCACCGGCTCGTGCTCGCCCGCGAGGCGCTCGACGGCGAGGAGAAGCGGGCAAGGGAGCGCAGCGCCGAACTCGAGCGGCGGATCGGCCAGCTCGCCCAGGATCTGGCGCGCGAGACCGCGCTGATCGACGACGCGGCGGCGGTTTGCGCGCGGCTCGCCGAGGAGGATGCGGCGATCGCCGCCCAGTCGGGCGCCAGCGCCGAACTGACCGGGGCGGCGCAGGCGCGGCTCTCCGACGCCGAACGCGCGCTGGCGGTCAGCGAGGCCCGGCTCGGCGAGGCGCAGACGGCGCTCGCCGACCTCAACGCGCGGCGCAATGCGCTCGCCGCCGCGCTCGCCGAGGAGATCCGCCGCCTCGCGCGCTTCTCCGAGGAATGCGCGGCGATCGCGCGCGAGCGCGACGGGCTCGCGGCGGCCGGCGACGAGGCGGCCGAACTCGCCGGCCGGGCGCAGGCGCTCGACGCGCTCGGCGCCGCGCTCGCCGAGGCGGAGGCCGCCGCGATCGAGGCCGAGGCGGCGCATGGGCGGGCGCGGGACGAGGAGACCCGCGCGCGCGGCCCGCTCGCCGAGGCCGAGGGCAGGGCGCAGCGGCTCGACACCGAGATGCGCACGCTGACCAAGCTGCTCGGCTCCTCGTCGGGCGGCCAATGGGCGCCGGTCGTCGATGAGATCGGGGTCGCCAAGGGCTATGAAGCCGCGCTCGGCGCGGCGCTCGGCGACGACCTCGACGCCTCGACCGATCCGCGCGCGCCCGCCCATTGGTCGGCGGCCGCGAGCGAATTTTCCGATCCCGCGCTGCCCGAGGGCGTCAAGCCGCTCGCCGGCCTCGTCGAGGCGCCGGCCGCGCTGGCGCGCCGGCTCGCCCAGATCGGCGTCGTGGCGCGCAACCGCGGCGAGGCGCTGCGCCCGCTGCTGCGGGTCGGCCAGCGACTCGTCTCGCGCGAGGGCGACCTGTGGCGCTGGGACGGCTTCGTC
>JBEKZS010000264.1:0-2938 GCA_049509635.1 Roseiarcus sp. | reverse complement strand
GTCGGGGCGCCAGAGCGCGGTCGGAAACCGCGCCGCGTCCCGCTCGAGATCGGCGAAAATCCGATAGCGGTTCTCCGCCTTCAGGCGCCCGATCGCCGCCTCGAAATGCCGCCGGTAGTTCATGCTGCGCACCCGATCCCGTGATTCACGTCGCTTCCTTCACCAGGGCCTGGGGAGACTCGACCCTTGATGCAGATCAATGGGGCCAACAGGGCCTGGGCGGCGACGCGAACCCCCCAGATCGCGGCATTCTTCCAAATTATGCGGGGCGCGGCAACAGGGCCGCGACGCCGCACGACGGGACATTGTGCAGTAACGCCGGGACAGCGACAGGGTTTCCGCGCGCCACGACGCCGCGGCCGCGCGAAGGGCGGTCACGCGAGCACGCCGGGGGGAAGCCGGGCGAGCAGGTCGCGCCCCGCCGCTTCGCCGAGGCGCCGCGCGTCGGCAGCGGCGCCGGCTGCCGCGACTTCGAAAGTCTGCGAGCCGTCGGGCCGCAGCACCATGCCCCGAAACGCGAGCCGACCGGCCTCGAGCCGCGCGTGTCCGGCGATCGGCGTCCGGCACGAGCCGTCGAGCACGCCGAGAAAGGCGCGCTCGGCGGTCAGCGCGCAGCCGACCTCCGCGTCGACGACGACCTCGAGCGCCCGATGCGTCGCGGCGTCGTCCGCGCGCGCGGTCAGCCCGATCGCGCCCTGCCCGACGGCGGGCAGGAAGTCGTCGATTTCGAGCAGGGCGGTCGCGCGATGCGCCAGCCCGAGCCGTTTGAGGCCGGCGTAGGCGAGCAGGGTCGCGCCGATTTCACCGGTCTCCGCTTTGCGCAGCCGGGTTTCGACATTGCCGCGCAGCAGCGTCGCTTCCAGGTCGGGGCGCAGCCGCCTGACCTGCGCCTGGCGGCGCAGCGAGGCGGTGCCGAACGTCGCGCCGCGCGGCAGGCCGGCGATCGACCCGGCCTTCGCGGATATCAGGGCGTCGCGGACGTCCTCGCGCGGCAGGTAGCCGGCGATCGCGATCCGGTCGGGCAGCAGCGTCGGCAGATCCTTGGACGAATGGACGGCAGCGTCGATCTCGCCGTTCAGCATCGCCGCGTCGATTTCCTTGGTGAACAGGCCCTTGCCCCCCGCCTCGGCGAGCGCGCGATCCTGGATCATGTCGCCCGAGGTGCGGATGACGACGATGGCGAACCGGGATTCCTCGCAGGCGTGCGCGGCGGCGAGGCGCCGACGCAGCTCATGCGCCTGGGCGAGGGCGAGCGGGGAGCCGCGCGTCCCAATCCTCATCGATCTTCCGCTCATGTCCCGCCGTTCGCGCTCGCGTGCCCGCGTGTGGATTGGCGCTATTCGCGCGGCCGGTCAAGCGGGCGTTCGCGCGCCGCACGTCGCGACGAAGGTCGTCCGGTTCTAAATCCCGCTCAGCTCCAGTGATTGATCTGGATGATCGCGGGAGTCAGAATGGCGGCGAACAGCCCGGGCAGGAAGAACAGGATCATCGGCACGGTGAGGGCCGGCGGCAGCGCGGCCGCCTTCTTCTCGGCGGCGGTCATGCGCGCGTCGCGGCTCTCCTGCGAAAGGACCCGTAGCGCCGCGCCGAGCGGCGTCCCGTAGCGCTCGGATTGGACGAGCACGGTCACCAAAGCGCGAAGCGAGGGCAGGCCGGTGCGGATGCCGAGATTCTCGAACGCCGTGCGCCGATCCGGCAGGAACGACATTTCGGCGGCGAGCAGCGCCATTTCCTCCGCGATCGCGATCGATTCGGTGCCGATCTCGACGCTGACCTTGCGGAACGAATGTTCGATCGACATGCCGGATTCGACGCAGATGAGGAGGAGGTCGAGCGTGTTGGGATAGGCGCGCTCCATCGACTTCTTGCGCTTGGTGATGTTGTTGGACAGAAAGAGCTCGGGCGCCTTGATGCCGCCGTAGGTCGCCGCGATCGCGATCCCGAGCTTCATGAGAAACGGCTTGTCCCACTGGATGATCACGAACATGTAGAGGATCGCGAACAGGAATAGCGCGATCGGCGTCACCAGCCGGAAGAACAGGAACGTGTATTCCGCGCCGGCGCCACGGTAGCCGGCCTGCGCGAGCTGCGCCTTGGCCCGATCGGTTCCGAGCCAGGTCGTCAGGCTCAGCCGGTCCACGACGTCCTTGAACAGCCGCTTCGGCGCGACCCGCAACGGCGCCTTGTTCTGCTTCTGGTTCTGGCTCGCCGCGATCCGGTCGCGCTCGCGCTGGCGGATCTTCTCGCGCTCGGTGCTGACCGCCTTCATGCGGCGCCCCAGCGTATCGGTCTGCAGAAGCGGCATGGCCACCGTCAGGATGGTCGCGGCGCATCCGATCGCCACCAGGATGCCGGCGATGAAGTGGCCGTCCGCAAGCTTGGCGATAATGAGTTCGATCATGGCCCTGCGCCCTTCAGAAGTCGAAAGAAATCATCTTCTTCATCATGGCGATCCCGATTCCCATCCAGCACATGGCGGCGCACGAGACGATCATGCCGTGCGTCGTGGTCCAGAGCAGGCTGACGTAGCTCGGGCTCGACAACCATAGCAGCCCGACGACCACGAACGGAACGCAACCGATGATGGCCGCCGAGGCCTTCGCCTCCTGCGACATCGCGCCGATCTTGCCCTTCATCTTCTTGCGCTCGCGCAGCACGCGCGAAAGGTTGCCCAAAGCCTCGGATAGATTGCCGCCCGCCTTCGACTGGATGTTGATGACGATGGCGAAGAAATTGGATTCGGTGACCGGTACGCGCTGGGCCATGCGATCGACGGCCTCGCCGAGCGAGAGACCCATCGCCTGCGTCTCGACGATCAACCGGAATTCGCCGCGCACCGGCTCGGAAGCCTCGCTCGCGATTATGCGCACGCAGTCGCCGAGCGGCAGCCCGGCCTTGACGCCGCGAACGATGATGTCGATCGCGTTGGGAAACTCGG